>DATIGG010000104.1:0-18394 GCA_035454825.1 Thermodesulfobacteriota bacterium
ATGCTTACAACCCTTGCAGACTCGTATTGACGAGTTTGGGAAGAAGCTACAGGCATTAGAATACACTCTGGAAAATAATTATAGCGATCCTCAAACCCGGGAACGGAAAAGTCAGATAGACAGTGATGTTTCCTTTTAGTAAAATTCTTTGCCTTCCTATGTCCAATAGAGGGCAATGAATTTGCTTGACAAACCAGAATAGTTATGTACAATGGGTATAACCTGTTTTGAGGAGGTGATGAGATTGGGACAGAGAGTTGGATTTTATTTGACTGATTTGCAGATTGAAAGGGTAAAGAAGGTGTCAAAGAATACGGGCCTTACGGTATCGGAAATCATTAGAAGGGCATTGGATGATTGGTTAGAGAAACATGAGAAAAAGGAAAGGAGGTAAATTCATGGGCTGAAAACGATAGTCATAGCGAACCAATAACCATAGGGGCTTGCTCAGTTTGGCAAGAAATCTATCGAAAGGAGACTAAGAGATGGAACAGACTCAAACGAAATGGGTAACCAATTATAAAAATGTGACCGTAAGAATGACGGATGGTTCTACTGTAAAAGGGAAAATCAATATAAAAGAGTTTCAGAGGTTATCTCTTTTGTTTAAAACAACGCCAGATACTTTTATTCCGGTGGTGTCTGAGGAAGGCTCTAATAAGGTATCTATAATCAACAAGAACTATATTTTATGTGCAGAATCTGAAGATTAAAAATGTCGAATAACCGTGAACAAGGACGGCTAACACATGAAAACCATTGCCATAGCAAACCAAAAAGGCGGGGTAGGTAAGACAACCTCTACAGACCGGACAGCACAGGGCAAAGGACTATTTGGCCCTTTGTAGAGAAATTATAGAAAGGGGTTAGAGGGTGGAAAAGAATCGGGGAATGCCTTTTTGTCCTAAGTGCCATTCTTTTAACGTTAAAGACAGGAGTTTATGGCTCTCACCTTTGGGACAACCTACCTTTGGTTTATCAATCTCTCGCTATCGGTATCTTGACTGTGGATGGAAGGGAAGTAAAACCAATTTGTCCAGACGTTCATACAGAAAAGGAGGGAATCCATGAAAAATTCAGATGTGGCAGACAGGATTCAGGATTGCATTCGTGGATTGAAGGACATTATCGAAGAGATCAAACAAGAAGACGGGAAATTGGGGAAGGCCGAAAAGACAATCGAAGTCACCTACTACATGGACCCGGCACTCATAAGGAGGCTGAAGCTCCTGGGGGTGGAGAGGGACCGGGATCTATCGGGTCTTGTCAATGAGGCGGTAGCTCTTCTACTGGAGAAGTATGGACAGGGACGCTAAGGCAAAAGGAGGATTGAGTATCTTGCACGAGTCGATCGATCCGGTCTGGCGTATAGTATGGAAAGCCCGCCTTTAGAAAGAGAGAAGTGAAGGAGGCTCCACAATGGAAAAGAAGCCCCGGTTAGGCTCAGACTCTTTGGAAGGAAGTGATTCAAATGGGATATTTGATCTTTAAATATGGCTCTCCAGTGACCCGGGCCCGATCACGTTTCATGATTTCGCGAAAGAATATCTCCAATGGGCCAAGGCGAACAAGGAAGCCTCTTCTTACATTCGGAATTTATCAGAGATGAGAATGCTTAATAAAGAGTTTGAAGGTCAGAATTGCTCGGTCACAAGAAAATGGAGATGACACTGAGATATGCTCACCTTGCGCCGAATCTTAAAAGAAAGGCGGTCGATACCCTGGATCGAATCATGTCACAAAATCCCCCACAAGCGGAAATCCCTCAAAAGATGGTGCATCGAAGCCGATGAAAATTAACGACATTTTTGGTTGCCTTCTGGATTCCGATTCCCAACGTCCATTGGGAACGGAAGAGGGTAGTCTCCGGTAAAGCAGGCGTAGCAGAAGTGTTCCGCATCGGCTCTTACACAGTTTCTTAACCCTTCCAGGCTCAGATAGTGTAATGAGTTGGCGGTGATATATTTTTGAATCTCCCTGATCTTGTGAGAGGAGGCGATCAGTTCGGATTTCTGTGGTGTGTCAATGCCAAAGTAGCACGGGTGGGTAATGGGAGGTGAACTGATCCTCACATGGACCTCCTTCGCCCCGGCGTTTCGGAACATCTTGATGATCTTCCGGCTGGTGGTCCCCCGGACGATCGAGTCATCGACAGTGATCACCCGTTTCCCATTCATCAGCCCCTTTACCGGGTTGAGTTTGATCTTCACTCCAAAGTGACGGATCGACTGTTCCGGTTCAATGAAGGTCCGTCCCACATAGTGATTTCGGATCATTCCAAGCTCCAGGGGAAGCTTCGACTCCAAGGCGTAGCCAATGGTAGCAGGGAAGCCGGAGTCCGGAATAGGAACGACCATCTCCGCCTCAACCGGAGATTCCTTCGCAAGTTGTCTTCCCAGTTCTTTCCTCACCTCATAGACATTTCGATTGAAGATGAAACTGTCCGGCCGTGCAAAATAGATGAATTCAAAAACGCACTGGGCATTCCTTGTGTGAGAGAAAGGTTTAAAGGACTGAATGCCGTCTTTCGTAATGCAGAGAACTTCGCCGGGTTCAACCTCCCTGACGAATTCGGCATTGATGAGATCGAAGGCACAGGTTTCTGACGCAACAACAGGGGAATCCTTGATCTGTCCCAGAACGAGAGGTCGGAATCCAAAGGGATCTCTTGCAACAACCATCTCATGCTCCGTTAGGAAGAGCAGGGAGTAGGATCCCTCCACCTGTTTGAGGGCCTGAATCGTTCTTTCGACGAACGTCTTTGCTTTCGAATGGGCGATGAGATGAACGATTACCTCGGTATCCATGCTGGATTGGAAGATGGACCCGCTCGATTCCAATTTGCTTCGGATAAGAAAGGCATTGGTGAGATTACCATTGTGGGCGATCGAGATGCCTCCCTGGGCATAATCAACCAGGAAGGGCTGGGCATTTTTGAGTTCACTCGATCCTGCTGTGGAGTACCGGACATGGCCGATGGCATTCTTACCGGAGAGCTTCTTTAAAACGTCCCGGGTGAAGATTTCCGAAACGAGTCCCATCTGCCGGTAATAATAGAGGCGGTTTCCATCTGAGGAGACAATCCCTGCGCTTTCCTGGCCGCGATGCTGGAGGGCATAGAGACCTAAGTAGGTGAGGTTTGCCGCCTCCGGATGGTCAAAGATTCCAAAGATACCACACATAAAATACCCCTTGAAGTTCTCGCATATTTTCAGACTGAGAATTTCCTTCTAACAACGGTAACTCAATCAGCGGGCTTGCGAAAATTCGAAATTCAAAGCACGAAGTCCTAAACAAGCACGAATTCTCGAAATTCCAATGACCGAAACGAAACTATAGAATTTGAGAGTTTGGAGAATTTGAATTTTGAAATTGTTTCGAATTTCGATATTCGGATTCCGGATTTGGGAATAGAATAATTTCGAATATCGTTGCTTATGATTTATCTTCATACCCCCTGGGATGATTCTTGTGCCATTCCCAGGCCGTCCTGACAATCGTTTCGAGATCAGGATATCGAGGGTTCCAGCGCAATTCTTTCCTGATCTTCTCGGAACTGGCAACGAGGCGGGCCGGATCTCCCGGTCTTCGAGGCGTTTCGATGGCAGGGATCTCTTTTCCTGTCACCTTTCTTAACATCTCAATGACTTCTCTAACTGAATATCCATTTCCATTGCCGAGATTATAAACTCCGGACCCGCCTCCTGCCTCTAATTTCTCAAGGGCCAAGATATGAGCCTGGGCAAGGTCGGTGACATGAATATAATCGCGTATGCAGGTTCCATCGGGCGTATCATAATCCTCACCGAAGATAGAAACAGCTTTTCCACTTAAAGCAGCCAAGAGGCCGATGGGGATGAGATGGGTCTCCTGTAAATGATCTTCCCCCAACTCACCCGATGGGTCAGCCCCTGCCGCGTTGAAATATCTGAGCGAGATGTAATCGATCTTTCCTGCTTGATGAAAAGCATGGAGCACTCTTTCGAAGATCCATTTCGTTTCCCCGTAAGGGTTGGTCGGCTGGTAGGGATGATTTTCGTCGACAGGGACTTCTTTGGGTTCTCCATAGACGGCTGCGGAAGAGGAAAATACAATTCTGTTGATTTTAAAATATTCCATAATCTCAATTAGTTGTATACTATTTTTTACGTTATTGTTGAAGTATTTCAGTGGATCGTTAACCGACTCTCCGACCAGGCAATCCGCAGCGAAATGCATCACCGACTGTACGGAATAGGACTGAAAGGTCTGTTTGAGTCTTACCGGGTCATTCAGGTCTCCTAAAACAAAGGAGACATCCTTGACAGACTGCCGATGGCCTGTTTGAAGATTATCGTAAACGATTGGACGGTGGCCTTTTTTGAGGAGTTCCTTTACCACATGACTCCCGATGTAACCCGCCCCTCCCGTAATCAAGATCGTTGACATTAATATCCTATTAGAAATATCAATAATATAAATTCTTTATAAGAAATTTAAGCCGCCTTGTCAACGAAACGAGGGAGAGATGGAACTCCAAAAGAACGAATGAACTTTCTTTTCCCTTTGGTGAAGGAAGATGTCTTATTCACTCAAGGCTAAATTTTTCTCTGAGAACTTTTAGGGCTTCTTCCCTCGTCTTGATCTCACCCACCACCTGCTTCTGGCGGACAAGATCGAGAATGTGTCCGACCTTTGGCCCAGCGCTATAGCCCAGGGCCATCACATCGTAACCTGTGATGAGGGCAGGGGGATGGATAATCTCGTTTTCTCTATGGAGGTCCAAGAGGTGAAGGCAGTGACCTTCCACCACTTCATCATTTTGAGAGGATAGAATGCCGCGACTGGCTTCCTTATCCGCAAGAGAATGGATCACCAGCAGCGGAGTCTGGTCTCCTATTTGATGAACCAGTCTCTTAAGGGCTGTTTCCTTCGTCTCCCGGGAGAGATTCAGAATTCTCATATGATTCTGGATCAGGTGCAGGACCGTCTCCCGCGTCAGGGTTGAAAAGCGGAGCCTTTCCATGATCCGTTTGGCAGTCAGGCAGGAGTATTTTTCATGATGGTAGAAATGGACTCTTCCTCTTTCATCCTTTGAATAGGTATCCTGCTTTCCGATATCGTGAAATAAAACCGCGTAACAGACGCAGAGCAGGTCTTCTTGAGAGAGGACGGGAGGCCTCTTTTTCAACATCATCCATTCCATCGCCCAGGAAATCTTTTCAATGGCAAGCAGGGTGTGATTAAGGGCGTCGAGGTGATGATGTTCATCTTGGCCGAGCGCCTCTAATCCTCTAAATTCCGGGAAAAAGACATAGAGAAGTCCAGTCTCGTATAGGATTTTCATCCCAATGTTTGGCCGAGAGGAAAGAAGAATACGATCCAGTTCCATCTTGATCCGCTCACTGGGAATTTTCAGGATCATCTGCTTTTTTAGAGAGATTTCCTCTTTCAACTTTTCGCCTATGGTAAAATCCTCGAGCGTACAAAGGTAGCGGATTGCTCGAAGCATTCTTAATGGATCATGGTCAATGGATCGGTCTGAAACGGTTCGGATTCTTCGATTCTGAATGTCCTCCAGGGTCCCTTCTATCCAATGCCATATCCCGTCTCCAAGGGAGTAGGCGAGTGTATTAATAGTGAAATCTCTGCGATGGAGGTCCTCCTCGATGGTTCGTCCTTGAAAGGGAGTGATATCCATGGACATCTCATCCCTTATGATTCTGAAGGTGGAGGTTTCCTCCTTCCCGACTCGGAAGAAATGGAAATGGAAGGTCTTCTCAATGACAGAGAGAAAGGAGGAAGCCTCTCTGGGTAAAATAAAATCATAATCCTTCCGGTGTCTTCCAAGCAAAAGGTCGCGAAGATAGCCCCCGACCAGATAAAAAGAGATCTTCTTCTCCTTTGCCAGGTTCGATAGCTTCGATAGGATCGGATCAGCTAATATTTCTCTCTGGAGATCATCTAATCTCATCGAGATTCCAAATTTGATAATGTCCTCATTTTATGATAACTTAGCTTTCAAAAGCATAGTCTATCAACAGGGCCGTGTCAATTTGAAATTCGTGGGTGGGAAGGCGTGAAAGAATTGGTACGCTGTGCCTCGGCCTACAAGGATGGCGATGGGAAGAATTCGTTTTTTTTTCCACACGCACGCGGGGTTACGGAGGATGGATGATGGTAAAGACGATCCGCGAGGAGCTGGAGGAACAGGAGCGGTTGACCTTTTCTCCATTTGCAACCCTGAGCTCCAAGACCAAGGGGCGCAAACGGTTTGAAGAGGGATGCCCTTTGCGACCCGCTTTCCAGCATGACCGGGATCGGATCATCCACTCCAAATCTTTTAGACGATTGAAACATAAGACACAGGTTTTTCTGACGCCAACGGGCGACCATTACCGGACGCGATTGACTCATACCCTGGAGGTTTCCCAGATCGGAAGGACCATCTCAAAATCTCTCCATCTTAACGAGGATCTGACGGAAGCGATCTCTCTGGGCCACGACCTCGGTCATACACCCTTCGGCCACGCCGGAGAGGATACCCTTGACGGAGTGTTTCCAGGAGGATTCAATCATGCGGACCAGAGCCTCAGGGTCGTGGATCTTCTTGAAAAGGATGGCCAGGGCTTGAATTTGACCTTTGAGGTGAGAGAGGGCATTTCGAAGCACAGCAAGGGGAGAGGAGAGGTCTTTGCCCAAGATCCGGACGATAGAACATCAACCCTTGAAGGGCAGGTGGTACGGGTTGCAGATATTATCGCCTATATCAACCACGATATTGATGATGCGATTCGGGGAGGGGTGATCTCCCTGGCCGATATTCCAAAGAATTGCCTGAACCGATTGGGGGAGACCCATTCCAAACGAATCAACACGATGGTGGATGATATCGTCTCAGAGACGCGCCGGATAAATAACGGTCAACTTTCAATCACAGAGGACGTTCTCTCTGCCATTGTCGATCTTCGTGACTTTCTATGGGACCGGGTTTATGAGAATGACAGGGTCCATGCCGATTTTCACAAGGCCGGCAAGATCTTGAAGGAGCTTTATCACTATTTTCTGGAGCATCCGGACGACTTACTATCCTTGATCGAAAAAAAGGAACTTTACGATTCGCTGGAGCGGTGCGTCTGTGATTTTATTGCAGGGATGACAGACCGTTATGCGTTTCATCTCTATGAAGAGCTTTTTCTTCCGCTCCCATGGATGATCGTATAGGGAAACGGGCAGGGATCGGTTGCGGTAAATCATGACGCGTCGTGCAGCCCTTTATGGGCATAAGGACACGGGTACAAGGCCCTTCACTACAAAGCATTCATTGAACTCATGAGGATGATCGAATGAAGAAAGCAGGCCGACAAAAATTAAAGATCAGCGGTTCAAAGGTTGATCCCATCCGGGTCATCATCCTGGGCGCAGGAGGCAGGGATTTCCACAATTTTAATACGTTCTATCGTAACCGCTCCTTCTATCAAGTGGTGGCCTTTACAGCCGCCCAGATTCCTTATATCGAAAACCGCGTCTACCCTCCAGAACTCGCTGGTCCAAACTATCCGACGGGGATCCCCATCTATTCAGAGGAAGAACTTTCCCAACTCCTTAAGAAATACCAGGCTCATCAGGTTGTCTTCTCCTATAGCGATGTCTCCCATGGACAATTGATGGATAAGGCCTCTCGGATCCTTTCTGAAGGCCCCAATTTTATCTTGCTCGGGCCTGGAGAAACAATGATTGAGAGCAGGGTACCGGTCATTTCTGTCTGCGCGGTTAGGACCGGCTGTGGAAAATCCGTAATCACGCGAAAGATTGCCAGCGTTTTGAAAATGAGAGGAATCCAGGTTTCTGTGATTCGGCATCCAATGGCCTACTGCGGATTTCAACCCGTCCTGCGATTTTCAAAGATGAAAGAGGTTGATGAGGAGACTTGCACCATTGAAGAGCGAGAAGAATTCGAACCCTTAGTCGAGATGGGAATCACCGTCTATGTTGGAATCGATTATGAACAGGTCTTGAGGGAAGCAGAAAAGGAGTCTCAGGTCATACTCTGGGATGGAGGAAACAACGACTTTCCTTTTGTCCGGCCGGATTGGGAGATTGTCCTCTTGGATGCGTTAAGGCCCGACCATGAAACATTGTATTACCCTGGAGAAGTCAATTTTCGAAGAGCTGACCTCCTCATCATCACAAAGGTGAATGTGGGCAGCGCAGAGTCGTTAAGAAAGATCAAGACAAATATTTTTCTCATGAATCCAGAGGCAGGAGTCCTGGAGGCGCCTTCCATCACACGCCTGGATCATCCGGAATGGATTCAGGACAAGAGGGTGTTGGTCATTGAGGATGGACCGACGATCACTCATGGGGGCATGCCATTCGGGGCAGGGGCGTCCGCTTCGAAAGGGCTTGTTCGGGAATTGGTTGATCCGCGGCCCTATGCTGTTGGCTCCCTGAAGGAAGTATATCAAAAGTACCTTCATATCGGAACCGTCCTGCCTGCGATGGGCTATTCAGAGGAACAGATGAAAGATCTGGAAGAGACCATCCGGCGCGTGCCCTGCGAGGCAGTGGTCATTGCGACCCCCGCGGATCTTCGAAGGAAATTCAAAATCGATCAGCCTGCAGTCAGAGCCCTTTATGATTTCGACATCGATCTGGCTCCATTCGTTGATCGTTTTGTGAATGAAAGACTCCCCTTTTCAATATAAGCAATATTCCCTCTTTCCTTGACATTTCCCTACCCGTGTGATAAGTAAATTCAGTAACTTATTAGGGTTTGTCGGTTTTTTCCCCACTCCTAAAAGGAGGCCCAAGGATGGCCAAGGAAATTTTGATCGCCGATCCGGACAAGGTTGATCAGGCAGAGTTTCAGAGAATTTTTGAAACGACCGATTATGAGCTCGTCTTCGCCGAGAATGGCGAAGATGCTCTGTTAAGGGTCAAACTCTTTAAGCCCGATCTCGTCATTGCAGGGGCGGGGTTAAACGAGAAGACCGGTTTGGAACTGTGCGAAACCATTAAGAGCGATCCAGAGTTTAAACATATCCCTTTCATCCTCCTCACAGGGATGTTTGAAGACCTATCGGAGCAGGACCGTGTCCGCGTTGGAGCCGATGGAATCATCTCCAGGCCTCTCCGGGAAGGAGATGTCCTGAGTCTTATCGACCAATTGTTAGAAGAGAATGCAAATGGGCAGGTTGAGACAGAGATTGTGGCGCAAGAAAAGGAATGGCAGTCTCTCTCAGAAATGGAAAGATCACGTGTGAGGGAGAAAGTCGACTTTTTGCTCGAGGGATTCGAGGATGAGAATGAAGAGATCATCGAGCTGGTGGATGTGTTCGAGGAACCCGAACCCAAGATGAGTATCAATGACTTCATCACTCCGGCGAGGGGAGAACCTGCCGGAGAGATCACACCCCTGGAATCCTGGGATAAGCTCCCTGAAGAGGAGAAGAAACCCAGGGAGAGGCCTTACGGGGAAAGACCTTCTGAGGAAGCCCTCCATTTTTCTCTCGATGAAGAAGAGGAGACAAGACCTAAGGTTGACCTGAGCACTGAAAGTCGAGTCTCACCCGAAGAGGAACTCTTTGAAAAGATTGAAATCGAAGAGATCCTCGAGAAGGTGGAGCGATTACAGCCATCCATTGAGAAGGAATGGCCTGCAGAAGCGGAAATAGGTGAGAGAATTGAGAAGGCGTTGCCTGGACCTGAATTAGAAACCACTGAGAAAACGATGGAACTCTGGGATTTTGAGACAGCCCTCAAGGCAGGAGTAAAGGGGGATGGAGAAACTGAGCCTGCAGCGTCCTTGGGGGAAGAGTTGCAACCCCTCACCTTTGAAGAGACACGAGAGCCAGAAAGAGGCAGAGCCGCGAAGTTCTCAGAAGAAGAGCTTCAATCCTTTTTCCTTGAGGAGACACAAGAGGAAGAAAGAGGCGAACCCGTTAAACCTTTTTCTGCTGAGCCCTTAGAAGAAGAGCTTCAGCCTTTTGCCCTTGAAGAGGCAAAAGAGGAGGTCTCTTTGGAAGTGTTTTCAGAACTTTCAGAAATTCCTTTTCAGAAAATGGATACGCCTCCGGCCATGGAGATACCCTTGGCTGTTGAAATGCCTCTTGAAGAGGAAGCGCTCATTGAAATGGCTGAAGAAGAATTTCCTGAGGCGTTTATCGAAGAACTTGGGGAGGCTGAGATTAGCACGGCGGAAGAGCCTGCGATGGAAAAAGAGGAGAAGGTCGGTCTCCCTCGCGAAGTCGAACCTCCAGGCTTGTTCGAAGAGATTCAACCTTCAAGGTTGGTCCAGGAAGTTCAACCTTCGATCCCGGTCGAAGCGATCCAACCTTCTCTCTTGGTCCGAGAGGCTCAACCTTCGGCCTTAGCCCAAGAGGTTCAACCTTCACCCCTGATGGAGGCGGAGGCTCCCAAAATATTTTTAGAAGAAGTTCAGCCCCAGGCCCGATCCATCGAGCGGCATATGGAAGAGGTGATTGGCAAAGGCGTTCAAGAAATGATGGAAGGTTTTATCACGAAGGTCCTACCGGAGATGACGCAGAACATACTTAACCTGACCATGGACCGGATCGAAAAGATGGTGAAGGAAATCGTTCCAGAGATCGCTGAAAAGGCGATACAAGAAGAGATTCGCCGGCTCCAGAAGGGAGAGAAGGACTGAGGAGGGGAACGGTTGCAACGATGGCTCCAACGGTCTTGGATAAATCTTATGACCCTCACCGGGTCGAAGAGAAATGGTATGCTTATTGGGAGCAGAAGGGATATTTCAGGGCAGATGAGAATTCCCCAAAACCGTCCTACTCCATTGTAATCCCGCCACCCAATGTGACCGGTGTGCTTCACATCGGTCATGCCCTTAACAATACCCTGCAGGATATTTTGGTACGATTCAAAAGGATGAAGGGCTGTAACGCGCTCTGGGTGCCTGGGACAGACCATGCTGGCATTGCAACCCAGAATGTGGTCGAGAAACAACTCGCATCCGAAGGTCTCGACCGCCACGCCATGGGCAGGGAAAAGTTTGTTGAAAGGGTGTGGAAATGGAAGGCCCAGTCCGGGGGGACGATCATCAACCAGCTCAAGAAACTGGGGGCCTCCTGTGACTGGAGCAGAGAAAGGTTCACCATGGATGAAGGACTTTCCGAGGCTGTCCAGGAAGTATTCATCCGCCTTTACCGGGAAGGTCTGATTTACCGCAGTCATTACATCATCAATTGGTGCCCACGTTGTCAGACTGCCCTTGCTGACCTCGAGGTAGAACATCAGGAAACCTTGGGAAAACTCTACCATCTCAAGTACCCCTTGAAGGGTGAGGATCGTTACCTGGTGGTCGCAACGACACGGCCTGAGACGATGCTGGGCGACACAGCCGTGGCGGTCAATCCTGTGGATAAGCGCTATCAGGCCGATATCGGAAAGAAGGTCATTCTCCCTGTGCTTGGACGTGAGATTTCAGTCATTGAAGATTCTTACGTTGATATCGAGTTTGGAACAGGAGCACTGAAGATCACTCCGGCCCATGATTTCAATGATTTTGAGATTGGGCTGAAACATGGTCTCGAACAGATCAAGGTGATTGATGAAGAAGGCCGGATGAGAGAGAACACATCGATCTATCAGGGACTGGATCGTTTCGAGTGCCGACGAAGGATCTTAGAAGATTTTGAAAAGGAGGGAGTCCTTCTTAAGACTGAAGACTACCGCCATATGGTGGGCCACTGTTACCGGTGCAAGACGATTGTGGAACCGAACCTTTCCCTTCAATGGTTTGTCAAAACGAAACCGTTGGCCCAGACCGCCATAGAGGCGGTGAGAGAGAGGCGCACCCGAATCATTCCTGAAGTCTGGGAGAAAACTTATTATGAGTGGATGGAGAATATCCGGGACTGGTGCATCTCTCGGCAGATCTGGTGGGGCCACCGAATTCCTGCCTGGTATTGCGATGCCTGTGGTGAAGTGATCGTAGCCAAGAAGGCTCCAAAGGGCTGCCCCAAATGCGGTGGGGATAAGCTCACACCGGAGACCGACGTCCTGGATACCTGGTTCAGTTCAGCCCTCTGGCCTTTTTCGACCCTAGGCTGGCCCAAGGAGACAAAAGAACTGAAGCGGTTCTACCCCACTTCGGTCCTGGTTACAGGCTTCGACATCCTTTTCTTCTGGGTGGCTCGTATGATGATGATGGGCCTCAAATTTATGGGAGATGTCCCTTTCAGGGATGTTTATATCCATGGACTGGTCAGGGACGAGCGGGGAGAAAAATATTCGAAAACCAAGGGCAATGTGGTTGATCCCCTCGACTTGATCGAGCGCTATGGTGCAGATGCCCTTCGGTTCACCCTGGCAGCATTGACCATGCCTGGTAGCGACCTCAAGCTCTCGGAGGCAAGGACAGAGGGGTACCGGCACTTTGCCAACAAGATCTGGAATGCCTCCCGTTTCGTACTCATGAATCTTGAAGATTTTAAAGCTGAGGCGTTAACCTTAAGGGTTGACCCGGAGGTTTATAGCCTTCCGGATCGATGGATCCGGATGAGGCTGAACCAGGTGATCCGGAACGTGGAGGAATCCCTTGAGGCTTACGCGTTCAACGAAGCGACTCATGTTCTGTACCAATTTGTCTGGCACGAATTCTGTGACTGGTACCTGGAGCTGGCCAAACTTTACCTTTATCAGGAAGGAGACGGAAGGAACCGGGTCCTGACCCAGCGGACCCTTTTGGAGGTCCTCGATGCGATCCTTCGATTGCTGCACCCCTTCATGCCTTTTATCACTGAAGAGATCTGGCAGCAGCTCCTGGAACGAAACGAGGGCGAATCGATTATGATCGTCGAATTTCCGAAACCCGACGAACGATATGAGGATAAGAAAGCGGCGGACAGGATGGAGTTGATCATCGAGGTGATCACGGCTATTCGAAATATTCGGGGAGAGATGAATCTCCCGCCCAGTGAACAGATCGATGTTCTCCTTCGCACAAAGAGTGAAGAACTGGAGAAGAGACTGAGGGAAAATCAACCCTTCATTCACACGCTTGCTCGAGTGAAAGAGATCAAGCTGGGTCAGGATCTTGAAAAACCTCTCTACAGTGCTTTTGTTGTCGTCCGGGATATTGAGGTCTTTGTCCCCATGGACCGGTCTCGAATGGAAGAAGAAGTGAGACGACTCCAAAAAGAGATGGCCAAAATCGAGAAGGAGATGGCCTTTGTTGGAAAGAAGCTTTCCAATGAACGGTTCCTGTCAAAAGCGCCTCCGGAAGTTGTTCAGGAGGAGCAGGAAAAGGCGTTTCAGTATCAGGTGGTTCGAAATAAGTTAGAGGAGAACCTAAAGAAGATTAGAGAAAGCCTCGGATAAAGAGACAAATTCGGAGCACGAAATCCGAAATTCGAAACAAATTCAAATGATCGAATTTCAAAACAAAGAATATGATGCTTTCCGAAATGTGATGGTTTGGTAGAGGAGTTTGGATCATTCGCATTTTGTATTTGTTTCGAATTTCGATATTCGGATTTCGGATTTACGATGCGATGATGGTTAACGGATTATCCGCTCGTTTTTGATCGAAGCGGGGGGAGTTAAGAGATGAAGATGGATATTGAGAGGGTGGCGAGGTTGGCGCGTCTGGAGTTGTCGGATCGAGAGAAGGAGACATTTGGAAATCAGTTGGAACAGATCCTTGCCTACATGGAGCAGCTGAATCGTCTCGATACCAAAGGAATCGAGCCCACGTCTCATGCCATCCCTGTTTATAATGCCTTTCGAGAGGATGAGACGAGACCTTCCTTCCCGAAAGATGAGGTCTTGGGAATAGGACCCGAACAAGAAGAGGGCCATTTTAAGGTCCCAAGAATTATCGAATAAAACTGGCCCAATTCGAAACACCTGCCTGCGTGACTTACCTGCGCCCCCTGAAGCGCGGGCTTCGCATGGGCGGGGGCCGTTCCGGCCCCGTATCCAGTGCGGGGTAAACTGCAGTCGGAATCCAGTATTTTTGAGTCGTGTCAGATTTGCTGGACTCCGGTGTTCACCGGAGTGACGACTCTTTACGATTTAATCAATTTTGGATTTGTTTTGGATTTCGATATTCGATCTTCCGATTCTAAGTTCGTGGGGTTTTTATGGAACTTCATCAAATGACGATTCATCAATTGCACAGCCTTATCACCCAAAGAGAGGTTAGCTCAAAAGAGGTAACGGATGCTCTCTATCGCCATATCAAAAAGGTCGATGGAAAGATTGGGGCCTATCTCCTTTTGACGGAAGAAGAAGCCCATCGGCAGGCCGGGCAGGTGGATCAAAAAATCGCCAGAGGAGACGAGATCAGCGACCTGGCCGGAATCCCTTTGGGTTTGAAGGATATCCTCTGCACCAAAGGCATCCGGACCACCTGTGGTTCCAAGATATTAGGAAACTACGTTCCCTTTTATGACGGGACCGTGGTCAGAAAGTTGAAGGAGAGAGACGTCGTCATTTTGGGGAAATTGAACATGGACGAGTTTGCCATGGGTTCTTCGACTGAAAACTCCGGTTTTCGAATCACACGGAATCCATGGGATCTGGAGCGAATTCCCGGTGGCTCAAGCGGCGGGTCTGCTGCAGCCACGGCTGCGGATGAGTGCATCGCCTCTCTCGGGACGGACACAGGAGGATCGATCCGGCAACCTGCTCATTGCTGTGGTGTGGTGGGATTGAAGCCAACCTATGGACGGGTATCACGATATGGTCTGGTGGCGTTTGCCTCCTCACTGGATCAGATCGGTCCGATTACTAAGGATGTGGAAGACTGTGCGATCATGATGAATGCCATCAGCGGCTATGACCCTTACGATTCTACCTCTGTCAATATCGAGGTCCCGGATTATAAAGGTTTTCTCCTCAAGGATGTCAAGGGGATCCGCATTGGAATTCCGGAGGAATATTTTGTTGAAGGGATGGATCCGGAAGTCGAGCAAGCTATCCGCGAAGCCATCAAACTTTTCGAGACATGGGGAGCCAAGATCCAGAGCGTCTCGCTGCCTCACACGGAATATGCAGTTGCTATTTATTATATCATTGCTACCGCAGAGGCAAGCTCCAATCTCGCCCGTTATGACGGTGTAAAATATGGCTTCCGTTCAAAAGAGTACCAGGACCTCATGGAAATGTATATGGGGACCCGGGCCCGGGGGTTTGGACAGGAGGTGAAGCGACGGATCATTTTGGGAACCTATGTCTTGTCTGCAGGATATTATGAAGCCTATTATCGGAAGGCCTCGCAGGTGAGAACCCTGATGAGAAGGGACTTTGAAGAGGCTCTTCAAAAGGTCGATGTGATCCTTACTCCGACCGCCCCAACACCCGCCTTCAAAATCGGTGAGAAGGTGGAAGATCCATTGCAGATGTATCTATCCGATATTCACACGATCCCGGTGAATCTTGCGGGAATCCCTGCGATGGTAGTCCCCTGCGGGTTCAACCATGAAAACCTTCCCATTGGGCTTCAGATCATGGGAAGACACTTCGATGAAGGAAGGCTTTTAAGGGTCGCCTATACCTTTGAGCAGAATACCGACTTTCATCTTAAAAAACCGGTCCTAACCGCTTGATCAGACGGGCAACCCTTTGTCCCAATTTCTTACATTCTCTCTTGACCGAAGGACCCGGCTTTCCTATGGATACGGTTCCGTAGTGGGAACCCCAAGGGTCACCCTGAACAATCATTCCATGGATAAGAAGGGCCTTCGTCATATCCAGGGCCGTAGTTTCCACTCCCCCTCCCAGCACGCCACCGGAGGCAAAGGTAGCTCCCACTTTTCCATCCAGCTTTCCATGGTACTGAACGCTTCTGTCGAGAAAGGCCTTGATTTCGGCGGCCATCGTTCCATAATAGGTGGGAGACCCAAGGATGATGCCTTCAACTTGAAGGAGCTCTTTCGGGTTTGCCCGGGTGGCCTTCTTGCGGATTACTTTAAGGCCTTCTCCCTTCACTCCCTCTTCCACCGCGCTTGCCATCTCCTCAGTGTTTCCTGTCTTCGAATAGTAAAGAATCAGTACCGTTGGCATGTTTGTCCCTCCCTGTTATACACTAAATAATTACCGGTTCATTTGTATTTGGATCATGGATTTTTGTTTCGGATTTGCTATTCGAATTACGAATCCTATTTTCTTGTCATCTCTTTTAGCCATTCGAGGTAGGGGATGGATCCTGCAATGATCGGGAGGCAGATCATCTCAGGAACAGCATAAGAATGAAGCGACTTTATCTCAACCTTCAATTCCTCAAATCGATCCCTGACGGTCTTGATGAGCAAGAGCCATTCCCTTTCATTCCAGATCTTTCCTTCCCATCGGTAGATGGATCTGACCGGAGAGAGGATATTGACGCAGGCAGCCAGGTGCCCCTCCACCAGTGTATTGGCAATCTGCAGGGCTTCTTCCTCAGAGGCACAGGTGGTGAAGACCACGATCGGATCAGACATATTTGCTCATTCCCTTCAGATCCTCTTAGTTTATAACCTTCTGAAAAGCGTTTAAAGCCACTTCAATCTCCTCGTGGTTCACATCAAGATGGGTCACGAGCCGAATGAGAGTCTTTCCAAATGCATGGGTGAGAATCTTTTCTTTTTTCATCGCCTCAACAATCTGAGGGGCATTCATGCCTGTTTTGCTGACGTCAAAGATCACAATATTCGTTTCCACCAATTCAGGATCGATAGAAACCCCTTCTATTTCTTTTAATCCAAAGGCCAAGCGCTTTGCATTTTGGTGGTCCTCGGCAAGACGTTTTAAGTGATGGTCCAGGGCATAAATTCCGGCCGCGGCTAAAATTCCCACCTGTCTCATTCCCCCGCCAAACATCTTTCGAAATCGATGGACACGATCGATGAAAGCCTTAGACCCTGAGATGAGAGAACCAATCGGGGCTCCCAGTCCTTTGGAAAGGCAAACGGAAACCGAATCCGCCCATCGAGCATATTCATGAGGTTTGATTCCAGAAGCAACCGAGGCGTTCCAGAGCCTGGCCCCGTCGAGATGAACCCTGAGCCCCTTGGATTTGGCTAACCGATAGATTTCCCCCATTTTTGCTATGGGAAAAATGCTTCCGCCACCACGGTTGTGAGTATTCTCAATGCAGATGAGTTTTGTGACAGGAAAATGGTGATCATCCGGTCGAATCGCTTCCTCGATTTGAGAGACGTCAAAGATACCGCGATCACCCTTCAATAGATGGAACTGGACCCCTGAGAGGGCTCCCCCAGCTCCAGCCTCGAAATTATAAGAATGGGAAAAGGCTTCGATGATGACCTCATCACCCGGCTGCGTATGAGACTTGATGGCTAGTTGATTGGCCATGGTTCCGGAGGGGACAAAAAGAGAGGCCTCTTTACCGAGTATTGTGGCAATGTTTTCCTGAAGGAAATTGACAGTAGGGTCTTCCCCAAAGACATCGTCGCCGACCTCTGCCTCTGCCATAGCTCTTCTCATCTCTGCGGTAGGTTTGGTAACCGTATCGCTCCTGAGATCGATGAAATCCTTCATATTTCCCCCGGACAATATTCTCCCTTGATCTCTCTGCACAATGATTAGATACAATGCTGCGCCAGGGCTGTCAAGTTGGGTAGGAGGATGAATTCCTTGCAATTCTCGGCATGATACGTTATTTTGTTGCGTAAGGAGTTTAAGATTACTTACATGCTGCGAGGGGCGATTTTGATACTCGCCTTTTTTCTCCTTCTATTTGGTTGTCAACCGAACATGGCCTGTTCGCCTCCCCCTGAAAAAACGTCACCCCTCTTGCCCCCTTTTGTTTTGAGGGAGTCTGTCCCTTTGCCTCATCGCACGATTTCTGATATCACTCAGATTGAGACGGGTCGAGCGGGACTGGTCATCAGGCTCTCAAACATCGGTAAAACCCTCGAAAATAATGTTCTAAAGAGGAGGCCGGAGGGCCCGCCTCTGGGACCGGACATCGTCGTCAAAGAATTAGATCTGACGGAAGATTTTGAACTTTCCATTGTCCTTTCAAATGCCGGAGAGACAGAACTTCGAGAGGGAACCACGCTACGGATCCGAATTCTACTGAATGACCAGAAGGTTTCGGAATTTGACCATCTCATATCCGAAAGCCTCAAACCTTCGTTTGGGACTCGTCACGTCATCGACCCACCCTACCGGGTCAGAATTAGCGGGACTGTCAGAGTAAAGGTCGTGATCTGGCCCAAGCAATCCTCGGAAGACATTCATCTTGAGAATAATAGCCTGGAGAGGAATTTTGCTATCTATCCCTTTAGAATCGCCCCTCAGGTGAGTCAGGAGTTCCCCCTGCTTCTTTCCTCACTGCGCTCAAAGGACAAACGTCACGGGGATAAGGTAAGAACTGAGGTCAGATGGGATGGAGGGGGATCTCCTGTCAAACTTTCCTTAAAAGGGA
>DATIGG010000105.1:0-13901 GCA_035454825.1 Thermodesulfobacteriota bacterium
ACCATCCCCCTTGCTTTAGAAGGAGGCACCGTTGGATCATTGGGCCCCTTCAGGAGTCCAAGGCGGATGGTCGATGCCTGCCAGAAGACAAGCCCAGGTAGCCCAAGAAGCAGTTCTCGAACACGCCGGGATAAGGAAAGAGCAAGGGAAATGCTGGGCTCTATCCCAAGGATTCCGCCCACCAGGACGTAGCCTCCCTCCTGGATGCCAAGAGCACCTGGTACTGCGAAGGCTCCCGTCCGGATAGCCTGGCCCAGGCTCTCAAAGAGCAGGGCTGTTCCGAGATCGACAGGATGGCCTAAAAGATGCAGAGCTAACCAAACCTCCGCGACCCCAAGGAACCAACTGATAATATGCCAAAACCCCGAGGTTGCCAGGGCACGGCGCTTTCCGTAAAGCCGCATGACCTCGGCATCTATCATGGTGGCCCCGTTGGAAAGGGAGAACCATTCCGATCCCCCGAGGATCCTCCTTGAGATTTGCATGACGGCGCCGATGAATCCCCGGCGTTGTGCCTCGTAGAATCCGCCAAGCAGAACCGCCATGATTACGGTTCCTGTGAACACGATGAGTAGGGATCCTCTACTTTCCAGGGTGGGTGCCACGAGGATGATGCCCAAGAGTGTGAAGAGGATTTGAGTCATGACGACGAGAGTGATATCGACGATGACGCTTGCCCCGGCTTGGCCGATCTGAATCCCCCGGTCCACGAGGAACCAAGCCTTAACTACGTTGCCACCCATTTGGAGTACAGGAAGGAGATCGTTGATAGACTCGCCAATCCACCGGGCACGAAGCATAGTCCGCCGTGGCAATCGGTGTCCGCGAGGAAACAGGCTCCGCCAACCTATCGCGTCGGCCCACAATGGGGGGAGATGCAGGAGGGCAATGGCAATAATTCCCCACCCTGCCCGGCCAAGGGCCTGTGCTATGTCGCTTATTCCTTGCCAAGCGATGATGGCAGCAAATAGGGCGACCCCCACAAGGAGGCCGATGCAGGCAATACGTGACTGGAAGACCGCGCGGACCGTCTTAATCGCTGGAACGTCCGAAGGTTGTTCACGGTCAGGATTGATGAAGCGGTTCAATGATCGATCCTTGGCGGCACCTGCCGCGCCTATCTCAAGACTGCTCTCGCGAGCCGGGAGCTGATTTCCCTATCGGTCCTGGCAACCGGTGCACCGCTGCCAGGACTATGTCAAAGGCCTCGATGAAGTAATCCGCATCAGTCCGATCAAAAACGTGGACGGAATGGCCAACGAAAAGAGCAAACCTCAAGCAGGCATCATCTAACCACAATTTCTTGTGGCAAACCTGCGCAGCATTGCTGCAAATTAGGGGGTACGATACCAATTTAGATCAGAACAAAAGGTTCCAACGAAAGAATAATCGTAGGGAGAAAGAATTTCAAGCGTGGAGTTGGAAGACCAGATCATTAATGCCTCAGTCATGATTCGCAGTTCCATACCAGGATTGGGATGGATGACCTAATGAAAATGGACAAATCAATTTTGGAGGTTATAATTCGAGAATTAGATTTGAGAGCGGAGAGATATGGTGATTACACCCGACACGTCCGACGTTTACAAGGAGTCCGCAAAGAAGGTTCTCGACCGCTACGCGCGTCACGTGAACCACCGCTTTGCGCGCGTGATTGAACTCATCGGGTTTGACCGCGTTTTCACGAAGGCCAAGGGCGCATGGCTCTGGGACCAGGATGGGCGACGCTATCTCGACTTTCTGGGGGGGTACAGCGTCTTCAACGTAGGCCGCAACCATCCGCGGGTGAAGCAGGCGCTGATAGACTGGCTTGCAGGCGACGGCGCCAGTCTGGTGCAGATGGAGTGTAGCCCCCTTGCCGGTCTTCTCGCTGAGAAGCTGGCGAAGCTCACCCCGGGCGCTCTGGATACCGTTTTCTTTACGAATAGCGGCGCTGAGACAACTGAAGTGGGTCTGAAGATGGCGCGAAAGGCCACGCGCAGGCCGCGCGTTCTCTACGCCGAATCGGCCTTCCACGGTCTTACCTACGGCGCCATCTCGGTATCGGATGACCAGATGTGGCGCAAAGGCTTCGACCCATTCTTGCCTGGATGCGAGAAGATTCCCTTCGATGATTGTGAAGCGCTCGAACGCGAACTGGGCAAGCGAGACGTGGCCGCGTTCATTACCGAACCCATTCAAGGGGAAGCAGGCGTCCGTCTGCCTTCGGAAAACTACCTGGCCGAGGCCGCACGCCTCTGCAGGCAGTATGGTTCACTTCTGATTGTTGACGAGATCCAAACCGGTTTCGGCCGCACCGGTCAATGGTTTGCCTGCGACCACTGGCACGTCGAGCCCGACATCATGCTACTTTCGAAGGGGATATCAGGCGGCTATATCCCCCTTGGTGCAGTGGTGATGCGGCGTCATGTATTCGATAAGGTGTTCGAAGACCTCTCCCACGCAGTCGTCCACACGACCACGTTCGGCATGAACGCCATGGCGATGATCTCGGCCTTCGAAACGCTTAACGTGATGGAGGATGAGGGCGTGGTTGAAAACGCAGCCTCCGCGGGCAACGAACTAATCGAGAGGCTGCG
This sequence comes from Thermodesulfobacteriota bacterium, assembly GCA_035454825.1. Taxonomy (GTDB): domain Bacteria; phylum Desulfobacterota; class BSN033; order BSN033; family UBA1163; genus DATIGG01. Next base: position 2,580 of record DATIGG010000105.1, read on the forward strand.
CGGTCTGGCCCAGCGCTTCGAGTTGGTTAAGGAGGTCAGGGGCAAAGGGCTAATGATCGGAATCGAATTCGGGGAACCGGGTTCTCTCAAGCTCAAAGCCGGCTGGAAGATCGTCCACGCCGGGCCCGCCGGGCTCTTCGGTCAGATGCTCGCTATCCCGCTGATGCGTGACCATGGTATCCTCACACAGGTCGCGGGTCATAACCTCGACGTCCACAAACTTGCGCCGCCCCTCATCATCGGGGAGGAAGAGATCAATTACTTCATCGCCGCTTACGAAAAGGTATTGACAGACCTCCACCGTTTCCCTGGCCCCCTCTGGGACCTGGGCAAAACGCTCCTGAAGAATCGCATGGGCTGGTAAACCAATGGTTCCGCTCAAACCGGTTTGCTCGTTATGATGACTGATTACCTCCACAGCAACGAAGAGTGATTTTTTCGCGAATCTAACTCGCTTCAATATTGTTTTTCTTTTTTGTAACCCTTGAAGCAAAAAATATTTTTTCGCAATGAACATTTTTGAGTTGAGATCATTCAAAAAGTATACATAGTTATATGGATGGCACGTCATCTGATGACCAATGAGCGGGGAAGGATTGTTCTGGAGCGCGTGGGGAACGGATTTCGTCCTTATGCTTTCACTTTCCCTTTATTTTGCCCTGGCGGTACTCATGATAGGCCTCTCTTACCGCAATGTAAGGATCAAGGGCGGCTTTTTTTAAATCTTCATATTCTCCAATGGTCAGGGAGGTTTCATTGATGAGTTCAAAGGGCCTGACAATATAAAAGATCGGCTCGGAGAATAGATAGGTTCGAAAGTCGAGAAATAGATCTCCCGCGAAACCAACTGTATCGCGGAGGCTGGAAGGTCCGAGTAGTGGCCAATCGATGTAAAAGGCAGGGCCTAATCCCCAGATTCCCAAAGTCTGGCCAAAGTCTGCCTCCGTTTTTTCAATTTTCAACTCTTTTTTGGCCGGATCCAGAAAACCTGCCAGGCCAAGGGTCGAATTCAACAGAAAGCGGACTGTCTCATTTCCTGCTCCCTTGAATTTCGCCTGAAGCAGGCAGTTGACCAGACGAATGGGAGTAGTCAAGTTCGAAAAAAAATTGCGCACACCCAATCGTGCGTCCTGAGGAAAAACAGCCTTATAGCCCCTGGCAACGGGTTTAAGAACCCAAAAATAGAGCCTGTCGTTTACCACAAAAAATGCCCGATTGATAGGCTCCAGGGGATCAGCAAGGGTTTCCTCCCGTTCCTCCACTCCGGTAGTCTCGAGGGATGCCATCGACATTTCCAATGAACCGGCCTCTTTCGGAAGTGACATGGAGGCGGAGGAATCAGAAGAAGGCGGGGTGGTTAACTCCGCGGCAAATCCTGGATAAGGAGAGGCGGTAAGGCCCAGCACTAAAAAACCAAGGATCAGATAGATGATTTTCATGCCTTGCCCCCTATTTCATTTCAGCGCCTGATTCTCATGTTGGAGGATGTCGTCCCACCGTCATGTTTCAAGGGCTTAGTCCTGTGCGACCTTTTCCCTCAATTTCTTGACCAGGTTTTCATAAGAAGATTGCACAATGATGCTGTTGAACTGGGTCCGGTAATTATTGACCAGGCTGACACCTTCAATCGAAACATCATAGACAAACCAGTCATTCTTTTCTTTCTTAAGCCGGTATTCGACAGGAATGTCTTTATTCTGCTTGGTGACGATCTTCATTTTAACACTGGCATAGTTGCCGTCAATCGTTTCTCCTTCGTAGCGTACCTTTTCACCGGAATAGCCCTCCACCTTATTCATGTACGTTCGATCCAATAAATCAGCGAAGAGGCGAACAAACTCCTTTTTTTCATCGCTGGTCCTTTGGTCCCAATGCCTTCCGAGAGACCGGCGCGCCATTTCTTCCCAATCGAACTGTTCATCCACGGCGCTTCGAATAGATCTTTTTCTCGCTTTAGCCCTGGAAGGATCTTTTAGAGCCGGATTCGCCACGATAGAGAGAATCCTGTCCGTCGTTTTCTTGATCTTTTCGGTCGGCTCTCCTGCCAGCCCTGGGATGGTAATCCCCAGAACTAAGAAGAAGATTCCAATGCCTCGGTAGAGATTGTGAGACCTCATACCTGCCTCCCCATAAAATTCCTATATCTTCCCAAAGACAAACTTCGAGATCAGTTCCTCGACATCCACAGCCGGCTGCGTATCGCGGATTCGGTCTCCTGGTTTAATGATCTCCTTTGATCCTCCGGGCGTAATTTCAATGTATTTCTCGCCGACCAGCCCCTTGGTCTTGACGGAAGCAATAGCGTCTTCCTGAATCTTTATCTTTTCCGAAAGATGGAGGACAACCCTTGCCTGATAATTGTCCAAGGCGATGCTCTTGACTCGCCCCACCTCCACTCCTGCAATCTCGATGGAGGAGCCGGTTTTTAATCCGCCGCTATTGGTAAAGAAGGCATAGAGTTCGTATCCCTTGGTCCCCACCACCTCCATTTTCCCGAGCTTGATTGAAAGGTAACCCAGACAGAGGATTCCTGCCAAGATGAACAAGCCGACTGCAAACTCAAGATCAAATTTTTTCATCGTCACTCCTCATTCCATTCAACTGTTCTATCTTTAATCGTTACCTTCTTCCATCATTCCATGATTCCATTGTTCCATTATTTCCGGTTCCTTAATGGTATTTTATGGGACCCTCGATACTTCCCGTAATGAACTGTCGGATGATGGGATTATTGGATGACAGAATCTCTTCCGGAGTTCCGATCGCCAAGATCCTCCCTTCGTGCAACATGGCAACTTTTTGCACAACTTCAAATATCTCTGGGATATCATGGGTTACAATGATTCCCATGAAACCAAAGCGTTTGTGACAAGATTTGATGAGTTCAAGAATGGTATGGCCAATGATGGGATCGAGCCCAGTTGTGGGCTCATCAAAGAGCATGATCTCTGGATTTCTAACCAAGGCCCGGGCCAGGGCCACCCGTTTGATCATTCCGCCGCTAATCTGTGCCGGATATTTATTCTCCATCCCGTTGAGACCCACCTGATCCAGAATGGAAAGGACCTTCCCCTTGATTTCCTGGTCACTCCATGAAGTCTTTTCCTGAAGAGGAAAGGCCACGTTTTCGAAAACCGTCATTGAATCAAATAAGGCGCCGTTCTGAAAAACGAAACCAAAACGGCTTCTCATCCATTCCAATTCTTTCTGTTTCAGGGAGCCCATATCCTTGTTATCAATCAATACACGACCCCGATCGGGTTTGATTAACCTTGGCACGTGCTTTAAAAGCACACTCTTACCATAACCACTCATTCCGATCAGAGCAAGAACCTCCCCCTTTGCTATCTGGAAGGATACTCCCCTTAACACTTCGTGGCCGCTAAATGATTTATGGAGGTCTTCAACCTTGATCATGATACATCTCAAAACAGTAAAGAGGTCATAAAATAATCCGAGACAAGGATGAGCACTGATGAGAGTACTACAGCCTGGGTGGTTGCTTTGCTGACACCCTCGGCCCCGAATCCCGTATAGTACCCCTTGTAACAACAGACCCAGGTGATCAGTACCCCAAAACTGAGAGACTTGTAGATACCACCCAGGATGTCTTCCATGCCGACATAGTTGACCATTTCTCCAAAGTAAGTGCCTTTACTGACACCGAGAAGCTTTCCACCAACAAGGTAGCCTCCGAAAATTCCGACGACATCGAAAATGGCTGTGAGCAGGGGAAAGGCAACAATGCCTGCCAAAATTTTTGGAATGATAAGATACCGGAAAGGGTTGAGACCCATCAGCTCAATCGCATCAATCTGCTCCGTGATTCGCATGATGCCTATTTCGGCAGTCATTGCAGAACCTGCCCTTGCCGTAACCATCAACGCAGCAAAGACAGGTCCTAACTCCCTGATGAGCGAAAGCGCGACCATGGGACCGAGGAGAGCAGCAGATCCGAATCGGTTCAGCGAGTAAAATCCCTGCAAGCTCAGGACCATTCCGGCAAAGGCGCCCGTAAGGAAGATGACCAGCATAGACTCGGATCCTATAAAACGGATCTGCTTAAGGAAATTCGAAAATTTGAGCGGTGAGCTGAGGGCGTAGAGGAAGATCCTGGCAAGGAAAAGCCCCATGTGCCCTATTCTTTGCAAACCCGCAAGTGACGCCGCACCTAATTTTCTGATAAGCATTTAGATATCTTAGCAAACTTCTTCTAAAATGTCACAAATTTTTGCAAAGAATTTTTAGCAAAAAAACACAGGCAGAAAACAGTGAATTTTTGAGTAAATAGCCTTGACCAGTTCCCAGCGGGTTTCTTCAGGAATTTGATCAAATGCAGACCTCCCCAACGTTCCAGGATACCTCTTTGTAAAACCCGACCCCATTTAAAAGAAACATATTGAAATTATAGTGAAATTTTTCGAATTTCAGGTTGAATAAAGAAATTTGGATCATTAAATTAATATTGAGCGTTGATGTTAACAGCGAAGAAGCACTTTTGTTGAAGTGAGGTGATGAGTATGGGCAAAGCCTACTGCCCAAAATGTAAAAAGATCCTCCAAGAGGTCCTCAGTAGTTTTGAATGCTTATCGGCTTGGGATAAAGCTGACAAACTCTACATTCCGGGAGATATCTGCGAAATGGTAAGGAGATGCCCTGAGTGTGGATCGCGTACAAAGGACCAACAGAAAGAGATCAGGAGAAAACCAAGGACAGAAGAAATGAGAGCACAAAGTCAGTCCGGTAGATGAGGAGAGTTGAGCCCATTTCTCTCCCCACGCCTCGTTCTCCTGTCCTGTACCTGCACTTTGCCTTCCGAGATCCGCAATCTGTAATCTTCAGACAATTGCTCTACCAGCAGACCCCACCCACTGTAAGAATCAAGACAAGAAGAATCACTGCAACCGCCGTTAATTTCTTAATCTTCAAAATTCCCACCTCTTTTTCCCTCATTATGTTAGAGTCTGTCCATAAACTGACGATTTCCAAAAAAGCCGTCATTCCGCCGAAAGCCGGAATCCAGCTCTTAGCGGAATCTGGATGCCGGATCATGTCCGGCATGACGGAATAACGGACCGGGGGAGAGGATTGCCCGCTGCGATAGCGAGACAGTGCGCCAAGAGGTGAGTGCATGGAACGGGCTAAAGAACACTTACCATGCCGTTCTTTTACTTCCCCACGAAAAGTTTCAGATACTCCCCGTAGCCTTCCTTCTCCAGATTCTCTTTAGGAATGAACCTCAAGGCCGCGGAATTCATGCAATATCTGAGCCCGGTCGGTGGTGGACCGTCATTAAACACATGACCGAGATGGGAATCACCATGCTTGCTTCTCACCTCGGTACGTCTCATGAAAAGACCCCTGTCCTCTTTCTCCACAATATTTTCAGGATCAAGGGGCTTCATAAAGCTTGGCCATCCTGTTCCGGAGTCATATTTATCGAGAGAACTGAAGAGAGGCTCTCCGGAAACAATGTCCACATAAACTCCTTCCTTCTTATTATCCCAGTACTCATTCTGAAATGGACGTTCGGTGCCCTCTTTCTGGGTCACCTCATATTGCAGAGGGGTTAACTTTTTCCTCAAGGTTGCATCGTCTGGTTTCGTATAGATTTTCTCATTCTCGGGTTTTACGGTTTTCACATCATTTTCCCAAACCTTCTTCAAAAATTGATCACGGCCTGAGCCGTATCTGTAATACTTGTATCTGAGAGGGTTTTTCTTATAATAATCTTGGTGATACTCCTCTGCCTCATAAAACCGGGTAAACCGGATAATCTCAGTGACAATAGGCTTATCGAATTTTCCAGACTTCATGAGCGCTTCTTTAGACTTTTCCGCCAATATTTTTTGTTCTTCATCATGGTAAAAGATAGCGCTCCGATACTGGGCACCTCGATCGACGAACTGCCCCCCGGAATCAGTCGGGTCGATATGCTTCCAGAAGGTATCAAGCAATTCTTCATAAGTTATTTTGGATGGATCATAGAAAACTTGAACGGCCTCGATATGGCCTGTCGTTCCGGAAGATACTTCTTGATAGGAGGGGTTCTCTTTTTTTCCCCCGGTGTAACCTGATAATACTTTCACAACGCCAGGCACCTTTTCGAAATCGGATTCCGTGCACCAGAAACAGCCTCCTGCAAATGTGGCGACTCGTAACAGTTGGTCCCTTTTGGCCATATTGTCTCTCACCTCCCGTTGACTTGTTTCAGCCCTTTGACAGCCTGTAACAATAAAGATTAGCATTACAGCCAATATAAGCATGTTTTTCATTGTAGTCACCTCCTATTATTAAGGATAGCAGAGAATGGCCTGCTTTCACCACAAAACCGGTCTCACTATTTAACCCTGCCATTTTCTGTTCCCCCTTGTTCTCAAGACAATGATAACCCCTGAAGTTAAAGATTGCATAAAGGGAATGTAAAGATCAAGTAAAGATTAGGCTGGACAGTCGGGCTTCAAAAAGGGAGAGCGAACCAAATGCGTACTTCATCATGAGACATCTCAGCCCCGACGCGACCGCCATGAGCTTCGATCAACTCCTTGACAATGGCCAGGCCAATGCCTGCTCCTCCATGTTCGCGAGAGCGCGACTTCTCGCCCCGGTAAAAACGCTCGAAGAGAAAGGGAAGGTCCTTTTCAGCGAGCTCTCCACCAGTGTTGGCAAACACTACCCTGAGTTCTCCAGGATGGGATTCCATAAAGATTCTAAAAGATCCCCCGGGTGGAGTATATTGCCATGCATTCTGCAGGAGGTTACTGACAACCTGGGAAAGTTTGTCGGGGTCAGCCTGGAATCGATCGTTTCCCTCAAGAAACTGACATTCTACGGTGATGTTTTTGGTTTTGAATTGAGGCCGAAAAGAATCGAGCGCCTGGGCAATCAGGTCGGCAATGCGGATCTCGGTTGGATGCAGGTCAGTCCTTGCAGCCTCTGCTTTTGCAAGGAGGAGAATGTCTTCCACCAGGTGAACCAGGCGCATGGTTTCCTCCTGCAGAAGCTCAAAGGTTTCTCTGGACGGGGTGACTACCCCATCGATTAAGGCTTCAAGATATCCCTGCATGTTCGTTAAGGGGGTCTTGAGCTCATGGGCTACGTTGATCATCATCGTTTTTCGAAGCTGTTCGATGTGTTGCAGGCTCTCGGTCATGCGGTTAAAGGCCACGGATAACTGGCCCACTTCGTCCCGCGTTGCGATCGGAGCCCTCCCCGTAAAATCCCCTGAGGCAATCTCCCGGGCAATGCTGGTCATCCGGGTCAGCGGACCCAGCACCCGTTTTACGAGCAAAAAACTGAAAACTACAGCCAGGAAAATTGCGGCCAGACTCGCCCAGATGAGGTATCGATGGACCGAACTGACAAACATTTGATGGCTTGAGGTGGGCGAAATGTGATACTTTTCCATCAAGGTCACAAAATAACCAGCAGCGAGATAGTCAACGGCCAGCCATACGATCAGGATGACAAAAACGATGACCAGGATATTGATCCCAAGGAGCTTCCAGAGGAGGCTTCCTCCCACGCTCAATCCTCCCCCTCGTCATTGCTTTCCGCGAATTGATACCCGATGCCTCTCACAGTCAACACGTACCGGGGTTTTGATACGTCTTTCTCAATCTTCTGTCTGAGCTTTCCAATGTGTACATCAACGACCCGGTCAATCACAACGGCATCATGCTTTGGGTAGATACGGGTCAAAAGCTCGTTCCGCGTAAAAACTCTTCCTGGCGCAGCCATCAGGGCCTGAAGGAGATTAAACTCATGAGGTGTAAGTACGACAGGATGTCCGTCCATCGTTACCCTGCGTTTTTCCAAGTCCAAAAGAAGACCTCCATGGGAGAAGAGTTTTTTGTCCTTGGTTGTTGCCAAGCGCCCTCTCCTGAGAATAGCCTTCACCCGTGCCACCAGCTCCCGGGGGCTGAAGGGCTTCACAACATAATCGTCTGCCCCTAAGGTCAGGCCCGAGACACGGTCAACTTCCTCCTCCCGGGCGCTGAGGATAAGGATGGGAACATCGGATGACCGTCTGAGCTGTCTGCATACCTCCCAGCCATCCACGACGGGAAGCATCAGGTCAAGGATGACGAAGATCGGTCTGTAACGCTCTGCCAGCTCCAGGGCTTGCTGACCATCATAGGCAATGACTGTTTCAAACCCTTCCCGCTCAAGGTAGAGTGCCACGAGCGATGCTGTTTTCTTATCGTCTTCCACAATTAGAACGGGATTAGCCATGTTAAACTCATGCCCTGGGAAAGGCAAAAGAGAACGCTTCTCATGCTTGAATAAGAATCTCTCGCGTGCCCAAAGGGTTAAAGAATGTTTAATCTTATCAGCCGGGTCTGGTATTGTAAATATTTATTTTTGCACTACCGGCCCGCGGAATCCATTTATCCCTTTCCTTGTTCCCCTCGAATGATTATAATTTAATCAGGATAAATAATTGATCCGGGCAAAATTTCTTGCCCGGTGCGTCAGCACTTGAAAAGAAGGACTATTGGTTAAATGTGCTGATGAAAGGAGGTGTTAAGAATGGAAAAAAGACTTAGCTGTAGGGATGTAGGGGCAGATTGTGATTTCGTTGCCTGTGGAAAAACAGAGGAAGAAATCTTCCAGAAAGCTGCCGACCATGCCAGAAAAGAACACAATATGAGTGAGATTCCGAAAGATCTCTATGAAAAGGCACGTTCAGCGATCCGTGACGTTGAGAAATGTTGATCGAAAACAAGGAAGAGGCCGCTTCATTTTTCTTTCAGGGCCTCTTCCTTGTCAGGCCCCCTTCCCCTGTCCCTCATTTTGGGAGAGGGTCCTAATGACGTCTGCCTGATGAGCCGCTTTTTAAGTCTTCCGAGGAAAGACCACACCGGTCCAATCCCAATCGGAACCCAGGGATTGCTAAAAATATTTTTCTCCAAATGTAATTTTCCCCTTGACAGACAGGGGCTTTTTGAAATATGATTCAAAATGCTCGGAAGGGCGGCATTATAAAATACAATCATTTCTTAAAGGAGGAAAAAGTATGGCGAAGAAACCCATGACAAAGGGGCAGATTGTAGGTTACATGGCGGACAAGCACGAAGTCTCGAAGAAGAAGATGGCGGATATCCTCGATGACTATTCTGACCTTGCAAAGGCTGAGACGAAGAAAGCAGGTGTTTTCGTCCTTCCCGGTTTTGGCAAGGTGGTCCTCTCAAAGCGGAAGGCGCGAATTGGAAGGAATCCGGCGACAGGAGAGGAGATAAAGATTCCCGCCAAAACCGTTGTGAAGATGCGTATTGCCAAGGCTTTCAAGGATGCGGTCATCCCCCCGAAGTAACGGGAGCTTTGAAACGTCCTTTCACAGAGGTTTTTAAAGGTCGAAAGGGGTCATGCCTATTGGGTACGACCCCTTCTTTATTCGACGGGCAATATTTGCGGAATGGCGGAATAATGAAACAATGGAAGAATTGAATTCTGGATGGTCTCAAGCAGCATTCCATTATTCCAGCGTTCCATCATTCCCCATGCAACCAGGATGGATTTACGGCCCGTATCTCCAGAAGCCCGGAATCCAGATTCTCCTCCATCCATAAGGAGTCCATCGGTCTTCCCAGTAACCGGGGACCCAGGCTCGATACCCATAATATCCCGGACCATAATAACCGAACGGAGGATAGGTCGGGTAACCCACAACGGGTGGCCACACGACTGGCGGAGCAAAGTACACTCCAAAATTAAAATGAGACCGCCAATGAGCTGAAGCTACCTCGCTAGTCAGAAGAATCGTAATCAAAAACATCGAAAAAACCATCGAAACAATTAAGGTCTTTTTCATCTTCCTCGCCTCCTTTACCTAATCTTTACATATTTTGGACGGACTTTTATCAAAAATTATTCAAAATCCTGCTGGTAACTTCTTAGTTACGGCCGGAGACCTATCCTCAGGATCGGAGTGGTCTCTTCGGGGGAAACTTGAAGCGGCACAACCCTTGTCTTTGACTTGTCTTCAATTTCCTTGAAAGTTATAATGGTCTCATTTTAGATTTAAGACCAACGATTGAACATGAGGGGGGAAGGAGGTCTGATATGTCTTATGGATATCGAGGCAAAATTCTTCACGTAGATTTGACCCATCGAAAGGTGGAAATCGAGGAGAAGGACGATGCCTTCTACCGAACCTATCTCGGCGGTCGAGGGATTGGATACCATTACCTTCTCAAGGAAGTGCCGGCCCGGATCGACCCTTACTCACCTGAGAATATTTTAGTCCTTGCCACAGGAGTGATGACCGGCTCTCCGCTCGCTGCTTCCTGCAGGTTTTCCGCTGTAGGGAAATCGCCCCTTACAGGAACAGCAGGGGAATCAGAAGCAGCAGGTTTTTTTGGTCCGGAGCTGAAAATGGCTGGTTTTGACGCAATTGTGTTTCGAGGCAAGGCTGATAAGCCGGTATATCTATGGGTGACCGAAGGAAAGGCAGAGATCAAGGACGCCTCTCACCTCGCAAAGGAAGGAGCCAAAGAAGTTGAAGACGCCATCCGGAAAGAGATGGGAGGCCCGAGAATCAGGGTAGCCCAGACAGGCCTGGCAGGCATGAACCTCGTCCGCTTTGCCAATATCACGAACAATTTAGGCCATTTCAACGGCCGGAACGGATTCGGAGCCCTGATGGGCTCAAAGAATCTCAGGGCTGTGGCTGCCCTGGGTACAGAAAAAATCCCCTTCCACGACCCTGAATTCCTCAAGCAAACCGCTGTGGACTATGCTAAAACATTCAAGGACATCGATCTTGGAAAGACCCTTTTTGTTTATGGAACGACCGCTTTTTGCGGCATCCTTTCCGCCATCGGTGCTCTCCCGGTCAACAATTTCCGGCGAACTGCCCTCGAGGACCCGACCCCTGTTACCGGTGATACCTACAACGAAGTCCTGTTAAAAGAGAGGAGAGGTTGCTACGTTTGCCCGATCCGCTGTAAGCGGGGCATTGGTGTTGAAGATCCCAAATATGGTGTCGATTCGCGTTACGGCGGTCCCGAGTATGAGACCATGGCTGCCCTGGGAACCAATCTTAACATCAACGATCTGAAAGTCATCGCCAAAGGGAATGAGATCTGCAATCGCTACTGCCTGGATACGATCTCCATGGGCATGGTGATCGCCTTCGCCTGCGAGTGCTATGAAAAAGGAATGATTGCCAAGGCCGATACAGATGGTCTTGAGCTTCGTTTTGGCGATGCTGACCTGATGATCCGGCTCCTCGGGATGACTGCAAGGCGGGAGGGATTTGGAGATCTCCTTGCAGAGGGAATGGCAAAGCTTGCCCAGCGGTGGGGAGTGATGGACAAG
>DATIGG010000106.1:0-9685 GCA_035454825.1 Thermodesulfobacteriota bacterium
CGGTGTTGCAGATGATGGCCGGAAGGCCATTATTAAAACAGTTCCGGCAAAAGATCCTTGCAAAGCTCTTTGCCAGTACTGCCTGGATGCCATTCATCTTAATTACAATGGCAGCATGCTCCCGACTCGAACCGAGACCAAAATTATTTCCTCCGACGATGAAGTCGCCCTGGGAAACCATCTCCGTAAAGCCCGGCCTCTCGTACTCCAGGAGATGCTTTGAAAGTTCAGGCAGGTTCGATCTCAGATAGAAATAGCGTCCCGGAATGATATGATCTGTGCTGATGGCATCACCAAACTTCCATGCCTTTCCCTTCATCTGGTCCTCCTCATATCCGATCCTGAATCCCGTAAGACTTTGAAAACGCAAGTCGCAAGTGGTCTTACCCTTTAGGCCTAACGCTTGAACGCTTTACTCCTTCCGTATTTTTATTGAGTGTCTCATAAGTATTTTCGGGGATCAGCTATCTTTCCCTCAATGGCAGTAGCTGCAGCAACTGCTGGAGACCCCAGGTAAATGAATGAGTTTGGACTGCCCATCCTTCCTTTGAAATTTCGGGGCTGGGTTGCAAGGCAGACCTCTCCATCTCCGAGAACCCCTTCATGGAGACCCACGCAGGCACCACAGCCTGCGGGAGTGATCAGTGCCCCTGCTTCGACAAGGACTTCCATGGTACCATCCTTCATGGCTTCTTTGAACACCAGGGCAGAACCTGGGGTAACGACCATCCGGGTCTTAGGATGAATGGTCCTTCCCTTCAAGATCCTGGCCGCAATCTGAAGGTCTTCTAACCTGCCGTTACAGGAGGTCCCGAGAAAGACCTGATCGACCTTCACCTCTCCGATCTCATCGATGGTCTTGGTATTGTCGACCTGATGGGGACAGGCGATCGTCGGTTTAAGATCTCTTGCTTTAAAACTTACTGTTCGTTCGTACCGGGCATCAGGATCAGGGGCAATCTTTTTAAAATCACCCGGCCTTCCCATGCGATTGAGCCAGCCCCGGGTGACTTCATCAGAGGAAAAGAGTCCTACCTTTGCCCCTGCCTCGACAGCCATATTTCCAATGGTTAGCCTTCCAGGCATTTCAAGATTTTCGATTGTATCTCCCGCATACTCTAAGGCCTTATAAGTAGCGCCGGCCGCACCCATCGTCCCAATCAGGTGGAGAATGATATCCTTTCCATAGACGCCCTCGGGAAGCTCCCCTTCCACAACAACCCGGATTGTCTCAGGTACCCTGAACCAGATCTTGCCGAGAGCAATAGCCACCGCAGCATCCGTTGAGCCCACACCAGTGGCGAAGGCTCCCAGTGCGCCGCCAGTACAGGTGTGAGAATCAGCTCCGACCACCACGTCACCTGGCCTCACTTCTTTCTCCGCCACAACTTGATGGGAGATACCCGAACCCACATCCGATATTTTGGCGCCTGTCTTTTGAGCAAATTGCCGTAAAAATGTGTGATCATTGCTCAATTCGAACCTCGGGCTTGGGGCGGCATGGTCAAGAAAGAGAATGGTTCGATTCGGATTATAAATCTCCTGAAAACCCATCTCTTGAATCTTTCGAACTGCCAATGGACCTGTCCCGTCCTGGGTATAGGCGAGGTCAACCTTGACGACAACAATCTCTCCAGCCCTGACCTCTCTCCCTGCATGCTCACTCAGTATCTTCTCAGCCAAGGTCATCCCCATAAGATCTCCTCCACTTCTCAAGAAGCTTCAAGTCGGAATAATGGAATATTGGAATATTGGAGTAAAACCTCTGCTCCTTTATGCCTCTCAACCTTAATTATCTTTGCATCTTCCATTATTCCATCATTCCATTACTCCATGGTCAATATATATCACAAATATCCATCTTGTCCATCTTGAATTTCGAATGCAAAATAATTCCATTCGTGGGCCCTTCCTAAATTCCAGGAGGTTTTTTTTATGTCTATGCGCGCTGGCGCTGCGCTCCCACAAAAATTAACATACATTGAGATCCTTCCCGAACCTATGGGTGAAGTCCTGTATTTTATTTCAAAATATACTGTATTTTAAGATTTTTGGGATTTCTGGGAAAGAAATGTGATATAATCCTTGCAATTTTAAGTGAAAGGTGGTTCGTTATGTTGAGAGAGGCTCTCCTCTATGAAAGACTGGAAGGTAATAAAGTGCGCTGTTTTTTGTGCGGTCACCACTGCCAGATCTCTGATGGGAAATTCGGTATCTGCAGCGTCAGGGAGAACCGGGGAGGGACCCTCTATACTCATTCCTATGGAAAACTGATTGCCCAGAACATTGACCCCATCGAAAAGAAACCCCTTTACCATTTCCTTCCGGGATCGAGTTCATTTTCGATTGCTGTTGTTGGCTGTAATTTTCAGTGCGGCTTTTGTCAGAATTGGCAGATCTCGCAGGTAAAAGAGGCGAGAGCATTGGGTCTCCGGTCCGAAGAAGTGGAACCAGAAGAGGTGGTCAAGCAGGCAAGGCGGGCGGGGTCAAAGAGCATCTCTTATACCTACACCGAGCCGACGATCTTTTTTGAATATGCCCTCGAAACCGGCCAGTTGGCAAAAAAGGAAGGCTTCTATAATGCGTTTGTTACAAATGGATACATGACCGAGGAGATGATCCGGATGGCCCACCCCTGGCTCGATGCGGCCAACATTGACCTTAAATCATTTAACGACGATTACTACCGAACGGTCTGTAAGGGAAGACTCGCGCCAGTGCTCAAAAGCATTGAACTGATGAAAAAGTTGAATATCTGGCTTGAGGTGACGACTCTCATTGTGCCAGGGCAAAACGATTCCCAAGAAGAGCTTAAAAAGATCGCAGAATTCCTGGCGGGAGTAGACCCGTCCATCCCATGGCATATCAGCCGCTTCTATCCCCAGTACAAGATGGAGGATTTGGGAAGCACACCGATGAAGACCATGGATGAGGCCTATGGAATCGGTAAAGAAGCAGGACTCCGTTATGTCTATCTCGGCAACGTCATGGGCAAGGGAAGCAATACCCATTGCTATCATTGTAACCTGCTCCTCATCGAGCGGTCCGGTTTTGCCATTCACAAATACAGGGTGAAGGAGGGCAAGTGCCCGGAATGCCAAACTCCGATGGATGGGATGGGTCTTTGATGCCAACCTCCGGATCAGTCAAGAATGAGGGAACGATGGTCCGGATTTCACCGTCAGTAAGGGTCGGCCTCCGCGCCGACCAGGGTATGGCTGACTGTTAAGCCAGCAGACCCAAAAATACTGGCTTTTCTCCTTCAAAATACATAATTTCCCTTATTGACTTTGTTCACCATTTTATTGATTCTGGAGACTGAAATAAGCTATTGAGTAACAAGGGCATGAAAAAAACTCTGTTGGGCTGGAATAATGGATCTATTCTCTATCTTTTTCGCATCGTTCCAGTGTTCCAATATTCCATTTATTCAGATTCCACTATGCCGCAGCCCGTTTTGCCCAGGCCAGATGAGAAAGAAAGGGGGTGAAAGCAGATGAAGACCAGTAAGAAGGTTATCTTGACCGCGTATGCCAGACGGCAGGAAGCAAAGTTCTGGGAAATGATGAGGGCTGCTGATCCTGGCAAGCGATGTCTCAAGTGAAAGAAGTGAAAGGTCATCTAATTGCCGGTCCGGCAATAAAAAACTTCGAATTTTTCATCCAGTGGCATCTCACGGAGCGGTGTAATCTTCGCTGCCGCCACTGCTATCAGGGCAGGCGAAACCCCTACCAGATGACCGTGGATGAAGTGAAACATGAGATCGACGGGGCAACTGAGATGTTTTCGGCCTGGGAGAAAGAGCACGGCATTCGAGTTGCCCCGTCGGTCCATTTCACAGGTGGAGAACCCCTTCTTTATTCAGGGCTTTGGGACGTTATCGCCTATTCCCGGGCAAAGGGATACGGGGTGGCCATGATGACCAATGGATCCTTAATTACAGGAGATGAGGCCAAAAAAGCCTTCGATCTTGGTGTGTCGGATATCCAATTAAGCCTCGAAGGTCCTCCGGATCTCCATGATTCGATCAGAGGGAAAGGAAGTTTTACCCGGATGGCCCAGGGTTTGGAACATCTGGTTAGAGCCGGCAGCCGCGTGAGCGCCAACCTAACTCTCTCCCTCTTGAACATAGATAAGATTGAGGAAACAACGGAAATCGCCAAAGACATGGGTTTTAATGGGATCGGATTTTCAAGGGTCGTTCCCTGCGGAAGAGGGAAATCCCTCTTGAAAGATCTTCTGACAGCTAAAGAGGTCAAATTCGCTTATCAACGGGTTCATTCACTCAATCGGCCAACATTTGAAGTCGTCTCAGGAGACCCTCTGGCAGGCACCCTCTTAAATATTAGGCCGTCCTCGAATTGTGGCCTCACCCTTTCTGGCTGCAGCGCAGGGTTCTCAGGTGTGACCATTACCAGTGACGGTTCCGTGATGCCCTGCCGGCGGATCGGCCTGGTAGCCGGCAACCTGAAAAGAAAACCTCTACGCGTGATTTGGGCCTCTTCCAAGCTCCTCTGGAGGCTAAGGCAGAGGAAAAACTACAAAGGAAAATGCGGCGCTTGTTCCTTCTGGCCTTCATGCCGGGGGTGCCGGGCCGTCGCATACAATTATTCGGTGGCCCAGGGGAAACCTGACCTTTTTGCGGATGATCCCCAATGCTGGGTCGAAACGTAAAAGAGGAGGGTCCCCATTTTCCAGGAAATGGCTTGACAAGGTTGTTACGTCATAAATATATTTAAGGTGAAAGGAGGGTTCTGCTATGTACTTTATAACAGTGTCAGAAATGATGGGGACCAACGGGGAGAAGATTGCAAGACAGGTGGCAGCAGGAATGGGATACAGGTTTTATGGTGAAGAGGAACTGATGAAGAGCGCATCCGAATTGGGTTTTCTCGACGACATTAGAAGATTGGATGAGAAAGGCCCGCCTTTGTTTGAGAGGTTTTTTAGCGAAAGGCCCAAAATTTCGCTCGATCGGCTACAATCGATCATCTACGAGGTGGCCAAAAACGGGAATGCGGTCTTTTTTGGGAGGGGAAGTCAGCTTCTCCTTCGCGCCTTTGATTGTGCCTTTCACGTTCTTGTCACAGGATCGATGGAAAAGAGGATCGAGAGGGCTATGGATGAGAGGATGGTCGGAAAAGAACTGGCGGAGAAAATGATTGAAAGGTCAGATCATGACAAGAAGAGTTTTCTGAGGTATGCCTTCGATGAGGATTGGCTTAACCCGAATCTTTATGACCTCATTCTCAATACGGATAAATTGAGCATCGATTCTGCCGTAAACATGGTCATAGATGCAGCAAAATCCGAAGGGATCAGGGCCTGTGGGATTGACTCGGTTAAACTCCTTGGAAAACTGGCTATTCAACGAAAGATTGAATCTGCCTTCCTTGAGGCTGGCGCGACGAGTCCCCATATCTTTTTCGAAGTTGAGGATTCCAACAGGGTAAGGCTTTATGGGTTTGTCAATTCAGCCGAAGAAAAGGAAGCGATCGAAAAAATTGTAAAGGGAATGAAAGACGTTGAAAGGGTGACAAACGAGTTAACCGTTTTCAGAGGTTCAATGGGAGGGGTCTAATTTCGATATGATGAACCTTCGTCATCCTTTGCAAGCGAAGAGAGGACAGGGGCAAGGTTGCTTGCCCTTTTTATTTTTAAATCGGTCTTATAGTTTCGAAATTATCGATCTGAGCTTTTTGACTGCTCTTTCCGGCCGCTCAGTTTCAAGAAAATCATAAGAAGAACCCCTCCGGCCATCATGAGGGCACACAAGACCTGACCCATGGTGAAGGGCCCGAAGACCAATCCGAGCTGAGCATCAGGTTCCCTGAAAAACTCTACGAAGAATCGAAAGGCCCCATAGAAAAAAAGGAAGATGGACAGGAGTCCTCCGGCCGGGAGCCTTCTGTCTTTCAAAAACCAGAGGATCAGAAAGAGGAGTCCTCCCTCCAATGCGCTCTCATAAAGCTGAGAGGGATGGCGGGGGAGGGGTCCCCCTTTCGGAAAGATCATGCCCCAGGGAACCTGGGTCACCCGTCCATAGAGTTCTCCGTTAATGAAATTTCCGATTCTCCCAAGCCCCAATCCGATGGGAGCGGTTACGATGATCAGGTCCGAAACCTTCCAGAAGGATTTCTTATTTTTCCAGCAGAAAACGATCCCAACGATGAGGACTCCGATCAATCCTCCGTGAAACGACATTCCCCCGTGCCAGATGGCAACAATCTCAAAGGGATTTTCGAGGTACATCTTGAGGTCATAAAAAAGAACATATCCCAGACGCGCTCCAATGACCAAGCCCAAGATCAGATAAAAATAGAGGTTCTCCACCTCCAATTTCGAAATGCCAAAATCCTTCCGTTTCATCTGATACTTGACCAGGAGGTAGGACGCCACAAACCCGAAGACATACATTAATCCGTACCAACTTAACCGAAACGGACCCAATTCAATGAGAATTGGATTGATATTGATCATCATGCTTGCCTCCTGTGCAGGGGAAAATCATCTGTCCCTAAGCGGGGAAACCCTGCCCTTCTTCAATTGTATTGGACAGGGGATGAAGATTCAATCCTTTTTTAATTTTGCTTACCAATTGACGTTTGTCCCAATCTTTTTGTAGAATAGAGGCAAAGGAGGACATAAGATGAACGAAACCTCCCAGAAACAGCAGATTTTTCAGGATCTCAAAAGAATCATTCTCTCCAAGACCTCCATCGTCTATCTCCTTTCCGATGAAGAGGACCGGGTCGAATCCCTCTTCAAGGAATTCATCGCCACCTTCCAGCCGAAGCCAAAACTCTGCATCTGGAATCCTTTCTACGGGTTGGTCGGAGAGAATGAACGGATCGAAAATACGAAGAATCCCATTGATGCCCTGGATAAGGTGATCCAGCGCTCGGAGCAGGCCTTTTATCTCTTTGAAGGTCTTCATCCGATGATGCACACCGACCCTCTCATCTCTCGAAAATTGAAGGATGTCCATCGTTCTCTCCGGAACCGGTATGCCACCCTCTTCATCATTGCCCCTATTCTGGTGGTCCCGGAGGAACTTCGCCGGGATATGATCATCTATGAACTCCCCCTGCCGGATGGCGCAGAGGTCGAACGGACCCTGATGGGCGTGATTTCCTCAAGCCCCTCCGCCTCTCAGTTGGCGAATTCGTTGACACCGGAATTGAAGGACCGACTGGTCAAGGCAGCCCTTGGCCTTTCCCTCGATCAAGTGGCCCGGGCCTTCCGAAGCGCCCTGATCGGTAGGACAGCGGTTGACGCTTCTCTGATTGATGCGCTCATTGACGAAAAAGGCCAGCTCATCAAGAAGTCCGGAATCCTCAATTATGTCACAAATATCCCCACGGTTGAGGAAATTGGCGGACTTGAAAATCTCAAAGACTGGCTGAGAAAAAGATCGCAGGTCTTAAGCAGTGAGGGAAAGTCTTTCGGTCTTCAGCTTCCAAAAGGAGTGCTGATTACCGGGCTCTCCGGTTGTGGTAAGAGCCTCTGTGCAAAGGCCTTCGCCTCTTTCTGGGGAGTTCCACTGCTTCACCTCGATATGGCAAGGCTCTATGATGGAACGGCCGGACAGCCTGAAGAAGCCCTCCAGATAGCCCTCCGGACTGCAGAGTCTGTGGCTCCTTCTGTCCTTTGGATTGACGAGATCGAGGCAGGCATCAGCATCCAAAGTCAAAAGGCGGGCGGAGGAACTCAGTCCCGCGTCTTTGCCTCCTTCCTGACCTGGATGCAGGAAAAAAAGAACTTCGTCTTCATCGCTGCAACCGCCAACGTGATTGAACTCCTTCCCCCGGAGGTCTTGAGGAAGGGCCGTTTCGATCAGATCTTTTTCGTCACCCTTCCGAATCCTCAGGAGAGAAAGGCGATCTTCTCGATCCATTTGAAAAGGAATGGTGCTGAGTTATCCCACGTCAATCTCGACATGCTCGTCAAAGTGACCGAGGGGTTCAATGGAGCTGAAATTGAGCAGGCAGTGAACGGCGCAATGATCGAGGCTTTTAACTCAGGACGACCCATCAATGAATCGGATCTTGTGATCTCTGCAGGGAATATCGTTCCCCTTTCAACGACGATGAGGGAGGAGATCGGAAGGATGGAACGCTGGGCCTACAATCGCGCCATTCCCGCCTCCAGATAGAGGTCCAATGAGAATTGGAAGATGGAATCAGAAATGTTTGAGATTTCCATTTATGATTCAGAAGTGTTTAAGCATTTTTCAATTTACACTCTGCAATTTGGATTGATCCCTTAGTAGTCCTCCTTCTCGTCATCGTAGTCATCGTCGTCTTCTTCTTCCTCGTATTCCTCGCTCTCCTCATCTTCTTCCTCAATCTCTTGACTTTTCCGCTTTGCCTTCATATTGATTTTTTCAAGACTCTCATCGCCCAGATCATCGATCACCTCATTAAAAAACAGGGCCAGAGAGATGAGATATTCCTCTGGTATTTCCCGGAACCACTCGATCACCCTCTCCGCCATTTCGATCTTTTCGCTGCTCGACGAATCCTCGAGGAGATCAATGGCCTTACGATAATGTTTATTAAATGCTCTGATCATAATCTAAATTCACCTCCTGCAAATTTAGGGCTCATTTCCCTAAATTATACTTTCCAGACCGGTTTCAGACAATAAAAAAAATGTCCTTGCCCTGAATCAGGGTAAGGACAAACCATTCAAAGAGTAATCTCTAATAAAAAATTATTCTGGCTTTCCTAAAGGACCTTCCTTACGGGCTGGACCACCTCTCCCTTCGGGTCCTGGTCCCTTTCGAACAGGTCCACCAGGTCCGATCTCTCTTGCGCCCGGGCCTTCCGGTTTTATTCCCGGACCTATTTTCCGTTCCTCAATCTTTCCGGCAGGCCTTCCACCCTCAGGCTTCACCCCTTCTCTCGGGCCTGGACCACCTGGCTTTACTCCAGGACCTATCTTCCGTTCCTCTATCTTCCCTGCAGGCCTCCCACCCTCAGGCTTGATCCCCTCCCTCGGGCCTGGACCACCTGGCTTCTGTCCCGGGCCAACCTTGCGCTCAATTCCTTGAGGCCCCGGGCCTCCGGGCCTCGTCTGTCCACCGGGAGCTGTCACCCTTCTTGGTTCCACTGCCCTTCTCATCTCCACGCCCTCTCTTGGTTTAACGGTGAGCGGCCTGGGAGTCACTCCCGGTCTGAAGGTCGAAACATTCCGGTCTCTCACGATTTGACGGGTTTCTCTTAACCGAACGGGATTCACCTCCCGAATCCTCGGGGGGGGAAGTCTTGCAGGTGAAATTTCCCTTTGTATGGCTATCATCGTCGTTCTCTCCGGTTTGATCAATGGCCTTCCCGGATTGATCCTGTGCTGGAGAAAAGGGTTCTCCCTGATGCTGGTATCCGTATATCTCAAGGGAGCATCGTGTGGAAGTCTTCCTCCCCAACCACGGATGAAAGTATTATTGTTAACGATTGTGATTGAATTGTGGATATTGACGTTCCGATAAATGTTTGTAATCCGCACCGTGTTAATATTGACGGTACGGAGGTTGACACTGTGGGGTCCATAGTAACCATAGCCGTAATAGATTTCTCTGGGCGCAAGCGGTACCCACGCGACATAGTTCGGCGTATGAACCCAGCCTACAAATCCAGGTCCCCAGTAAACAGCTCCCCGAACCGGCGGCACCCAACACCACCCG
>DATIGG010000107.1:0-3255 GCA_035454825.1 Thermodesulfobacteriota bacterium
AAACGATCTCCCCTTTCTCTTTCAGAATTTGGGGAAGCTTCGAAATATCTACATTCTCTTTTTCTCCCAAAATTCTCCAAACTCTCCCTGCCATCTCTCCAATTTTGGTCTTCATCATTGTCTTCTCCTTTCAAAGTCCCATTGGTTTTTGTGAGACAACTGAACCCTAATATTATTTAGATAGCTCCTTTCCTTCTATCTCCGGAACTTCTCCGGAGCAAACAAGCATGATATCCACTGCAGGTCTTCCCTCTGAGGTCGCCCCTTTCATATTCCGATGTTCGATAGGGTAACAGAGATGGAATTGACA
This sequence comes from Thermodesulfobacteriota bacterium, assembly GCA_035454825.1. GTDB lineage: Bacteria > Desulfobacterota > BSN033 > BSN033 > UBA1163 > DATIGG01. The sequence goes on from DATIGG010000107.1 coordinate 311, forward strand.
ATTCCCACGAGCTTAGGATGAGAACTCTCAAACCCTTCTACCGAGGTAGAAAGCCCTTGCAAGGATAGTTTCAGGAGTTTTGGATTCTTCTCCTTCCGCATTGCCTCGTGAATCGAAACTTCGGCAAAACGGGTAATACTCTGGGTGTGTTCGGCGTGGGTCTTGGAGAGTTCCGAAACCTCTGTCTTCAAGGTGGAAAGCAGATCCAGCAATTCCATCTTTTTCTCTTCATGTAAGGATTTGGCGTTTTTAATCCTCTCTTCAATCTGGGTGATCGTCTCCTGGATCATAGTTTCATCCTTTCTTCTGGATAAGGAAACCTTCCTATCCAACTGCATCAACCTCATTATTCCAAGGCGTTAGAAGTGTTCCAGTTGGGGCTGTCCAATACAACGATGAGGTCAAGTCATATCTCGTTTTTCTCTTGGAAGTGTGAAATAAAACGCTGCCCCCTCGTTGAGTTTTCCTTCAGCCCACACTTGACCGCCATGGCGGTGAATAATGCGCCGCACAATGGCAAGCCCTAAGCCTGTCCCCTTAAACTCGTCGCTACTGTGAAGCCGTTGAAATACTCCAAATAGTTTATTCGCATGCTGCATATCAAATCCGACCCCATTATCTTTGACATGATAGATGTTTTGATTTTGTTCGGTCCTGCAGCCAATATCGATTCTTCCAATCTCTCTCGGGTTGGTGAATTTAATCGCGTTGGACAAGAGATTGACGAAGACCTGTCGAATCATGGACTGATTGCCATGGGCAGGGGGAAGTGTTTGAACGTTCAGCAATAAGTTTCTCTTGGGGATCCTGTTTCTAAGTTCATCGTATACGGTCTCTGCGAGCTTGACCATGTCGATGTCGGATGGTTTCATCTCCTGGTGTTCGAGGTGGGAAAAGGTAAGAAGGTCATCAATCAGTTGCAACATATTTTGTGCGCTTGTACAGATGATGTTCAGAAATTGTTGGCTTCTTGTATCGATTCGGGTTAAGCCTATTTTCATTAATGAACGAGAAAAACCCTTAATCGCAATCAAGGGGTTGCGGAGATCGTGGGAAATCGTGTAAGAGAAGGCTTCGAGTTCTCTGTTGGCGGCCTCAAGTTGTGCGGTACGCTCAATTACCCGGCGTTCAAGGTCTTCATTCAGTTCCTTGATTTCCTTCTCCACCTCCCTGAGTCTTGTAATATCCAGAAGAGAAATCACACTCTTTTGGGTTCCTGGAATCATGCTGACCGTAATAAAGATGTTCCTAACATTCCCTTGCTTATCAACGAAGTTGGATTCATAATTCCTTGGAGCAGCATGCGGATCGATTCTCCGCGCACGATGATACTCCTTCATTTTCTCTAAATGCTCTCCCTTAAGAAATTCTGTCCAACACCTTTTGCCCTCCACCTCTCCTTTGGAATATCCGAAAAGGTTTTCAAATTCTGTATTTGCCAGAGAGATGGTGGTATCTTCTTCGACAATAATTGTGGCGGTTCCGGTTGTTTCAAAAATGGTTCGGTATTTGCTTTCCGATTCTCGAAGCGCCTCCTCCTTTTCTTTTCGTTCACTGATATCCTGGATGGTCGAGCGGATTCCACTGATTCGTCCCTCCGTATCACGAAGAGGATATTCTTTGACAAGGACCGGAACCCGGGTTCCATCTTTTCGAAGATAGGTGCGTTCAAATGGCTGGTTACTCACAAGACCGCTTTTAATCTTGCTTACGACCGCCTGCAGGGAGGTGTCCCGTTCTTGGACAAAATCCCAAACAGGACGTCCCAACATCTCGCTGGCTGTATAACCCAACATGGCTAATTCGGTCTCATTCACTCTTGTCAGACATCCCTGGAGATCAATCTCATGATAGCCCACCGGGGCATTGTCGAACAGCTCTCTGTATTTCTTTTCGCTTTCACGCAATGCCCGTTCAACTTTCTTCATCTCTCCGTAGAGTTGTGCGTTGGCAATGGCACCCGCAATCTGATTCCCCACCCTTTCGGCAAGCCGGACATCGGATAATGTGTAAGCCTTCGGCTTGAGTGACCGGAAGTGTAGTCCCCCGATCACCTGATCCTTTGAAATCAGAGGGATGGACATCATGGATTGGACTCCGGCTTGAAAAGTTGCTAAGAGAGCCGGAAAGCGACTTGATATTTCGTTTTCGTCCGCCGTCTGGATGAGGAGACTTGATTTTCTACCGATGACATACTCAGTGTCCGAGCCGGCAAACGAAATAACGTCACCTGCACGCTGCCTGGGATATCAATCCCGGTAACATAAGCCAGGGTAATCATCCGATGTTCGGGGTCGCCAAGGTCAATGACGATCCTGTCAAATGGTATAACCTTCCGGACTTCCTCAGCAAACCGTTCGTAGACTTCTTCAATGTTTAGAGACGAACTGATGATTCGTCCGATCTCGGCCACGATGGCATTTTCCTCGACTAACCGACATGCCTCGTCTTCATTTTTTCTCACTAGTCCTTCATCCAACATCATCTTGTTTTTTAAGGCTTCCAATTTATTAATCCGTTGTCGGGTTTGTGCCAATTCATCCATAGGTTGACCGATTGTACTGTCTCCATCCTTTGTCTAAATTCAATTGAAACTTGCAGGTTTCTCTTGCCTGGTTGATGATCTCCTGAGGCCTTTCAATGGATCTTTTCTAAAGGCCTAACTAACCCCTTTCCTTCCATTCAAATGGATAGAGTTAAACAAAAAAACCGCGAGAATGATCTTCCCACGGCTCATAAAATACTTAAGGCCGTGGGTATAATTTCGTCTACCCACGGCCTTCGCTGACTATACTTGGTTCTTAATGATCAGCCGGAGACAGTGGGTAGACCTTTTTGGCCCCGCAAAACCAATAAAAGTTGTAACCACTGTTAAAGTTAAGATTATAAAGCTGATCCGGTTCCATTTTTTCAGGAGGTTTTATTCTATTTTACACCAATCATAT
>DATIGG010000108.1:0-2353 GCA_035454825.1 Thermodesulfobacteriota bacterium
GTGGCCCCATTCGACCAGGGACCGAACATCCCGTAGGAAGTCCCGGTGACCCAGCCGGGGTCTGCTGTACACCAGTAGATGTCTTCCTCTTGAAGGTCCAGGACATACTTAGCGGTGGCATAATGCCCAACAACAGCTTCATGGACATGGACAGCCCCCTTCGGTTTTCCTGTTGTGCCGGAAGTGTAATGCATAATGGCGTAATCTTCTTTGTGGGTCTTTACGATATCAAACGATTCAGAGGCCTTGGTCATCATTTCATCATAGTACAACTCTTTAAGATCAGCCTTTCCTTCTCCCCGTTGGACCAGGACGACTTTTTTTAGAGCAGGGAGTTCAGGAATGATCTCATTGATTCTCTTCTTCAGGGAGGGGCTGGTTATTAATACCTTTGCCTCGCTATCCGCCACACGGTCCTTGACGGCATCCGGTCCGAAGGCCGAGAAGAGTGGACCAATCACACCACCCGCTTTAAGGGTTCCAAGAATGCCGATATATATCTCCGGAACCCGTTCCAAGAAAAAGAAGACCCGGTCTCCTTTCCGGACACCAAGCTCTTTGACAAGAACATTGGCGAACTTGTTACTAAGTCGGGACAGATCCTGGAATGTGTACTCCTCTCCCTCACCCCGTTTGCTCTCCCATATAAGGGCTTTCTTGTTTCTCCGGTTTGTTTTCAAGTGGGAGTCGATGGCCACATGGGCAATGTTAATGTGCTCACTGTCGAACCAGTCTAACTCCTGGGAAACCTTGTCCCAGCTAAATTCCTTGGTTAGCTTCGAGTAATCCTGAAGATTAGGCTTAACCCCGTGTTGCTCTAAGGGAGGCTTATTTATTCTAGGGTATTCCATACTCGATCTCCTTGCACAACTATCCCCCCTCACCCCCTACCTCTCCCCTGTCTGCCGGCAGGCAGGGGAGAGGGGAAGAGGTGAGGGAAAAGTTCAAGTATTTTTGGCGGACTTCAGAGCGATTTTTGACTCGACCAATTTCACGAGTTCACCCACGTTAGGGATGTCCACGAGGTCATCACCTTGCAGTTGTATTCCGTACCGCGCATCAATCGCTTCAGCTAAGTTGAGAAGTCCCAGGGAGTCAGCACCAAGATCGTCTTGCAGGTGGGCCTCCGGCACAACGACGTCTTCGTCCAAGGCCAATTCAGATATAATTATTTCCTTAATTTCGTCGTAAAGGGTCATCGTGCACAACCTTTCTCATTTTTAGTCGCCCATTTTAACACATCCGTTCACAAATATCATGGATGCCCCACTGGGTTTCTGAGTTGGTATGAAATACCCCTTCAGCTGTCTACATCGGCTCCCAAGCTGACCATCAATAATGATAAAAAACCTATTCATTTGCCCTCAGAGGACTGAAATCAAATAATTCTATCTCAAAAACTTCTGCATATTTGGCTGACCTGTCAGCAGGGAGAGAAATTTCCTGTAGACACTGATAGCTTAAATGATTCATACGCAGAATTCGTTCATCGAAACTCATGCCGCGGGTATTCATATTTCTCAGTTGTTGAGAATGGTGTGCCCCCAGCAGCTCCCTCTTCCAGTTGGCACCTTCTTCACCAAAAAGAACAAAAAGGTCGTGACCAATCTCAATCGTTTTGGGATCTTCGTTATAGAGCGCAACAACGGGTTTCTCTGTCTCAAGTGCCAGGTCGTTGGCGCATTCCCGAAAAGCCTGGTATACCCACGCATGGGTTTGGTTTGGATCTTTACCCATAGGCATGATCACAATGTCTGGTGCCACCGATAATAAATGGTCCCTCATTCTGGTCAGGTTTTCAGGGGAATTGAGCTCCTTGCTCTCTTCTATGCCAAGGAAGGCGAGCCTGCCCTGGCTCAAACCAAACATCTCTGATGCCGAGGTTTGCTCCCTCCGGCGAATCTCAATCTTTTTTTCTTCTAAAGAAGCAAAACCATTTTCAGGCCATATTTTAGCATACTCGTCTTCCACACCAGAGGGACTCATACTCGCAATGGCATACCAGATATCGCAGCCGGAATACCTCAAGAGTCTGGAGGTTATTGCCACGGTTTCAGGGTCATCGGGATGGGGACCCAATAGGAGGACCTTACCATATGCAGGCAAACGGAGCTTATCCGTAAAAACATCTTCAACCTCACTCCATGTAAATGGTCGATCCTTCCAACGCTGCTTTAGGTCAGAAATAAATTTCCTCATGGCCGGATTTTAAACTATCTCCTTTATATGGCTAAAAACTGAGGTTACGCGCGGATGGTGTGTTCGCCTTTCGCGATGCGTCTTCGTTCTTCTTCTCGGATTTAGGGCGTGGCCGGAAAGTGCCCCGCAAGCCCCGCCTTCTAGGCGGGGTCAA
>DATIGG010000109.1:0-6424 GCA_035454825.1 Thermodesulfobacteriota bacterium
AGGAAGCGTTCGGGTGGCAAGTTTCCGAGCTATGCCGCTGAAGGAGCCTACGCCGGGGTTCTCTTCGCTGCCGAGGCTGTAAAGGCAGCCGGAACGGCAGAGGATTCTGAAAAACTTGTGAAGGTAATGGAAACGTTGAAATTTAAGCTCCCGGAGGACCCGGACGGGTTCACTTCCTATATGCGACCGATCGACCATCAGATTGTCCAGATGCAGGCCATCGGGGTTACGGAGCCGAATGCTAAATATCCCCCTGCCAAGTTCATGATTGGAAATTTCCAGGTCTTCAAAGCGGAAGATATTATTCCATCCGACCAGGAGATCATGGAGCTGCGTAAGAAAGCAGGAACCAAATAAAATTATTTCTCCCCTCCCCTCTTCTCTATCAAAAGAGGAGGGGAGAAATAATATCAAAATCCGAAGCACAAATCTCTAAATAAACTCGAATGTTCAAAAATCAAATGTCATAAACAAATAATAGTTTAGCTGTTCGAAATAACCTTTTTAAATCCCTCCCAACCTCCCTTTTCCAAAGGGAGGAGAAGGGTTTCCCCCTTTTGCCAAAGGGGGATGAAGGGGGATTAGATGCCACTCTATCAAAGCACTAAAGTGTGATTTAATTTTTATTGAGTTTTGGATTTGGGTTTCGAATTTCGACATTCGAATTTCGGATTTACGCGTTTCAATATGGATTTCTCTTTTGCCCTAATTCAACTTCTATCAGGACTTAACCTGGCCACACTCACCTTCATGGCAGCCCTCGGGTTGACCCTGATCTTTGGCGTGGTTAAGGTCTTCAATTTTGCCCATGGCTCTTTTTATATGGTGGGAGCCTACCTCGCCTATCAAATCATCTCCATCGTCAAAATCAATTTCTGGCTGGGTCTTCTGGGTGCTGCGGTGGGGGCGGGAATACTCGGCCTCCTCATGGAGTTCCTTTTCTTAAGGCGCATCTATGGCCGCTATGAAGAGGGAGGCTACCAAATTCTTTTAACTTACAGCTTCATCCTCATTCTTGACGATCTCGTGAAAATTGTTTGGGGCACGGATTACAAGACCATTGACCGGCCTCCGGGATTGAGCGGAGAGATAAGCATTGGAACAAGCATCCTCCCGAGCTATTACCTTTTTGTGATCGTTCTGGGTGTCTTTATTACTTTCGCAATCTGGATGATGCTGAAAAAAACGACCTTTGGCCGCCTCATCCGGGCCTGTGCCGAAGACCGGGAAATGTTAGGAGCCATGGGGATCAATGTGAAAGGCGTACTGACCCTCGTTTTTGGAATAGCCACTGCCCTGGGAGGGCTTTCGGGCGCCCTGGCAGCCCCTGTGCGCACCGTAACCCCGGGGGCCGGAATCGAGGTGATCATTAATTCTTTGATCGTCGTTGTCATCGGTGGGTTTGGAAATTTTTGGGGAGCCTGGATAGGGTCATTAATCATCGGGGAGGTTACCTCCTTCGGCATCCTGTTCTTTCCTCGCTGGGCGATCCTCTTTAATTATGCCGTCATGGTCCTGGTCTTGATCCTGAAGCCACAGGGTCTTCTGGCTCCAAGGGGAGGCGATGCAAAAAGAGTCTAAGATCATCCAGCAACAGGGAATCTGGGGATGGCTGATTTTTGTCATCCTCTTCGCTCTCTTTCCTTTTTTCGCCACTTCAGAGTACCAGGTCAAGCTGGCCAATAAGATCATGACCTTCAGCCTCTTTGCCGCCTCCTTCAATCTCCTTTATGGCTATACAGGGATGCTCTCCTTCGGCCAGGCTGCCTTCTACGGATTGGGTGGCTATGCTGTGGGGATGCTCATGACCAAAACGACAGGGTGCCCCTTTCTTCTTTCGGTTGCCGTTGGAATGATCTTCGGGGGCCTGGCAGCATTGATTCTTGGTCCTCTCTGTATCCGGATGACAGGAGTCTTTTTCACCATGTTAACCCTCGCCTTTGCCGAGCTCCTGTGGGGCGTTGTCTTCAAGTGGTATAACTTTACAGGAGGGGATAACGGGATCCAGGGAATTCCTTTAAATTCGATCTTAGAGAATAGCCGCTACTATTACTACTTCACCCTGGGGGTCGTCGCTCTCGCACTCTATTTCTGTCTGCGACTGGTCCGTTCTCCCTTTGGCCTTGTTTTAAAGACCATTCACGAGAATCCGATTCGCACTGAATTCATAGGGTTAAAGATCAAGCGATACCAGCTGGCCATCTTTGTGATTTCAGGAGCACTCACCGGGCTGGCCGGGGCTCTCTTCGCGGGAGAACAACGCTCAATCCATCCGGATATGCTTCACTGGCCTATGTCAGGAGAAGTCATCCTGATGGCGATTCTCGGTGGTTTCTCCACCTTCTGGGGGCCGTCTGTTGGAGCTGGAATTATCCTGTTCATTCAAGATATTATCGGCGCCAAAACCGAATACTGGGAGATCTGTATCGGGGTTGTCATGCTGGCTATCGTTATCTTACTGCCCAGAGGGGTGGTTGGGACATTTCAGGGGTTGCGTTTTCGTTCCAGGAAAGAGGAAACCCGCTAGTTGTAAAAACGGACACGGGCAAACCGCTCTTCAAGGCTTCGGAAGGCGGTTGATCTGGCAATTTAAGGGTATCGGAGGACAGCATCCAACTGAATTTCAGCAGGGGAAGGGAACGAGAGTGCTGATCCGGTAAAAGGTTCGCCCCGAAGCCTTTCCGAACGGCTTGTCCGTATCCGTGTAGCCAAGAGTTTATACGACATTCAAGGAGACCTGATGACAGCAGTTTTGGAATTGAAGAACCTGAAGAAATCGTTTGGAGGGCTTCAGGCCGTTTTCGATGTAAGCCTCTCGATTCAGGAGAAGGAGATGAGCGCCATCATCGGCCCCAATGGCGCAGGAAAGACGACCCTCTTCAATCTCATCTCAGGATTCATTTTGCCGTCTTCAGGTTCTATCTTTTTTCACGGCCAGGAAATCGTAGGAAAATCGGTAGATGAGATCTCCAACCTGGGTCTTGGCCGCTGTTTTCAGCGGACGAATATCTTCCCCAGATTGACCGTTTTCGAGAATATCCAGGCTGCGGTCCTCGCGAAAAAGAGAAAGAGTCATCATCTCTTATCCTCCTGGCTACGGTTTTCAGAAGTCAACAGAAGGACAGAAGAGATCATTGAGAACGTGAACCTGGGCAGCCTTGCCCATATAAAGAGCAGCACCCTCTCCCACGGAGACCAGAAGCTCCTCGATATTGCAGTGACTCTGGCCCTGGAACCAGCTATGATCTTGTTGGATGAACCGACAGCCGGAATGAGCCCGGAGGAGAGATTCTCCACCATTGAGATGGTTGCCAAGCTCTGGAAGGAAATGAGCCTGACTCTGCTTTTTATCGAACATGATATGGATATCGTCTTTAACCATGCCCAGCTCATCCGGGTCATGAACCAGGGACAGTTGATTGCTGAAGGAAATCCCGCAGAGATCAGAAATAATCGGGAAGTGATTGCAGCCTACCTGGGGGAATAGCAATAAATGTGTGAGGGAGTAAGGCGTAAGTCGCAGGTGCTTTAACCCCTTACCTCTTAGGCTTTACCCCTTGCGATCAATAAGGATTTTGATATTTCAGCGCAGGCTAATATGATGTTTCTCAAAGTCGAAGCAATCAATACCTTTTATGGCAGCAGCCATATCCTCTTCGATGTTTCCTTGAGTATTGAAAAGGGCGAGGCGGTTGCCCTGATGGGCCGTAACGGCGCCGGCAAAACAACGACCCTCCGGAGCATTATCAGCCTTACCGCTCCAAAGACAGGGCAAATCCGTTATAAAGGAGAGGACATTACCGGCAGAGCAGCATACAAGGTTGCCCGCAGGGGCATTGGATATGTCCCGGAAGACCGTCGCATCTTCGGAGGCTTGACCGTAAAAGAAAATCTGGAAATCGCACAATTGGTTCAAACAGGTCCCAAAAGAGACTGGGATATGAAGCGTATCTTTAACCTGTTCCCCAAGCTGAAGGATCTGCAAAACCGCCTGGGAGGGACTTTGTCCGGAGGGGAGCAGCAGATGCTGACCATCGCCCGGGCCCTGCTCTCGAATCCCGAGCTCATCCTCCTCGATGAACCTTTTGAGGGCCTGGCTCCCTTGATTGTTAAGAATTTGGCCGAACTAATGGTGGAGGTTAAACAGCGGGGCGTCACCATCTTGATTACGGAGCAGCAACATTTGAAATATATCCTGGACCTTGCAGACCGGGTCTATATTTTGGATAAAGGGCACATTCAATACCAGGGAGGAATCAAAGAACTCTGGCAGAACGAAGAGTTCAAACGAAAATACCTTGCGGTTTAAAGAGGAGAAAATGATGGCATCGACAATCCTATTTCGGACCACGCCTCGAATCATTCTTGGCAATGGCAGCATCGAGCAGATCGGGACAGAAGTGAAAAACCTGAAAGGAAAGAAGTCCTTTATCGTCACCGATCCAGGGATCGTTCAATCCGGCATCCTGGAGAGGGTGATAGATGTTCTAAAATCTGCCAAAATTTCCGTTGATGTTTTTGACAAGGTGGAACCTGACCCGAGGATCGAGATCGTGGATCAGGCATTGGGACCGCTCCGGGAAGGAAAATATGGCGCAGTCATTGGCCTGGGGGGTGGGAGCTCTCTCGACATTGCAAAGCTCGTCGCAATGATGGCCAAAAACCCTGGGAAAATTTCTGACTATTTCGGCATTGATCTTGTGCCCCATCAGGGGCTTCCTCTTATCTGTGTTCCCACCACCGCTGGAACAGGAAGCGAAGTGACCCCGATTGCCATTCTTTCCGATGAGGCCGAACATCTCAAAAAGGGGGTCGTCTCCGGTCACCTCTTCCCAAGGGTTGCCCTGCTTGATCCTCTCTTGACCGTTGGTCTGCCTCCGGCAGTAACCGCCTCTACGGGTATGGATGCCCTGATCCATGCCATCGAGGCATACACGTCCATCAATGCCAATGACCTGACCGATCATTTTGCCTTTAAGGCGATTCAATTGATCTATGGAAATATCCGAACCGCCTATGCCAGGGGAGAGGATGTAAATGCCCGATTCAATATGCTGGAGGGAAGCTTGATCGCTGGCCTCGCCTTTGCCAACGCAGGGGTAACTGCGGTACACGCCTTTGCTTATCCCCTTGGCGGCGAGTTTCATGTCCCCCACGGGCTTGCCAATGCGGTGATGCTCCCCCATGTCCTCCGTTTCAATATGCTCGGGAATCTGGCCAGGTTTGCCGCCATCATCAAAGCCTTCGAACTTCCTGTTGAAAACCTGAGCCAGAGGCAGGCCGCAGAAGCGGGAATATCCGCTATTGAAGAATTGATGCGTGATATAAATATCCCACTGCATCTGAGGGATATGAACATTGACCAGGGAGCCATACCCCGAATGGCCGAAGGTGTCATGAAGGTCACCCGTCTATTAGCGAATAACCCCCGAAAAATCACTTTGAAGGATGCAGAGCAGATCTATCAGAAAGCGTGGTGAAATAGAGGAAAGTTAAGGTCAATTATCCTGCCAGCCAGCCGCCATCCGCGATAAGGACTTGACCTGTGATGTAATCGGAGGCAGGGGATGCAAGGAAGACAACCACTCCTGAAAGATCTTTTTCCGCATCTCCCGATCGACCCATCGGTATTTTTGACAGGATCCATTCCTTTCGCTTGGGATCGTCGAAGAGAGGCTGCGTCAGTTTGGTCAGAAAGTACCCTGGGGCAATTGCATTAACGCGAACGCCATATTTCGCCCATTCCACAGCCAGAGCCTTGGTCATCTGCGCAACCCCGCCGCGGCTTGCGCAATAGGCAACCATATTGATCAGGCCGATGAAGCTGGTCAGGGATGCCGTGTTAATGATCTTTCCATAGCCCTGACGGATCATCACCTTTCCCACAGCCTGGGCCATCGAGAAGGCAGCCTTGAGATTGAGGTCTATCACAGCATCCCAGTCCTGGATGGATAATTCTTCAGCCGGTGCCCTGACATTCCGACCTGCATTGTTAACCAGGATATCGATTCGGCCTAACTCCGATAAAACCCTTTCGACGATTTTTGGTATTTCATCGAAATCAGTCAAATCCGCGGCAATAAGAAAAACCTTTCGCCTCGGATCGAGCGATTTGACCTTCCCACTCACTTCTTTAAGTTCGTCTTCTGTTCGGCTCAACAGGACAAGATTCGAACCCGCCTGGGCAAGAGCCAGAGCCATAGCTCGTCCCAATCCCCTGCCTGCACCCGTCACCAGGGCAACCTTTCCTTCTAATCCGAAAAAGGATTTTAAAAAATCATCGTTCATATAGAGAAGCTCCTATCGGAATTAAACTCCACTTCACTAATCCCCCTCCCCCCCTTTGACAAACTTGTCCTTACCCATAAACAGGGGCGCTGAACACAAGGGGCACTCCCCATCCCCTTCCTGACCTCCCCCTTGA
>DATIGG010000110.1:0-4081 GCA_035454825.1 Thermodesulfobacteriota bacterium
AGAGCGTAGCGCGGACAGTCGGCGGCCAGCAGAACTCTTCCTTGTCCGCCCAATCCTCGCACTGGCAACGATCCCGGGGGGGGACCTTGGGAGGAAACTAAAGAAGCAGACCGCTTCCGTCAGCCTGAAAGGGGATGTCCTATGAGTCAATAGAATTGGGGAAAAAGGATTTCTACTCAAAAAATAGGAGGGAAGGGCTATGAGGACAATATCAATCTTTGTTTTGGCAGTGCTGTTGTTAGCTCCGATGTCAATCAGTGCAACAGAGAGTGATGAAACGCAGGAAACAATTGAGGCCCTGTCCAATGATGAGGCAGGAACGTGGGAAGCCATTGGTCCTCAGGAAGGAAAAATTTACGCTGTCGTCATTGATCCCTCAAACCCCAGCATCATTTATACAGGCACTGATGTCGGTGTATTTAAGAGCACCAATGCGGGTGACAGTTGGACTGCCAGCGGCCTGCCTCAATATGATGTTAATATCCTGGCCATTGATCCTTCAAACCCCAGCATCCTTTATGCAAGCACGGATGACGATGTATTTAAGACCACCAATGGGGGAGGGAGTTGGCGAGACATCGTTCCCAGCCCGGGGTTGCACCTCGTGAATTTTGCCGTGGTCATCGATCCCTCAGACCCCAGCATCTTCTATCTATCAAATAATTATCGGGGAGGGGTAGTATTTAAGGTCACCGGTGGGGGAAGTGACTGGAATGGCACCTGCCTGAGTGGTTACTTTGCTTATGCCCTGGCCATTGATCCCACAAACACCAGTATCATTTATGCAGGGACTAACGGCGGTGTATTTAAGAGCACCAATTGGGGAGAAAGCTGGAGTCCCATCAACAACGGCCTGACTAATACCCACGTTACTATCCTGGCCATTGATCCCTCAGACCCCAGCACCATCTATGCAGGGACGAATGGCGGTGTTTTTGAAAGCACCAATGGAGGAGGAAACTGGAGTACCAGCGGCCTGGCTAATACCCATGTTACCTCCCTGGCTATTGACCCCTCAAATTCCGACATCATCTATGCAGGGACTGATGGGGGTGGCGTCTTTAAGTCTTCTTCTACTGAAGAATCCCCTTCCCTCACTGTTTCCAAATCAGGTACAGGAGATGGTACAATCACAAGCACCCCGCCGGGGATCAACTGTGGCTCAACATGCAAAGCAAACTTTACAACGGGCACCAATGTCGCCCTCACAGCTTCAGCAGATTCCGGGTCGACTTTTACCGGTTGGTCCGGGGGCGGATGCTCCGGAACAGATCCTTGTACAATAACCCTGAGCAGTGACACGACCATAGGCGCTTCTTTTGCTCTTTCGGGGAATTGTGCTTACACGATTTCGCCGGCGAATAAGACTTTCACCTCAAGGGGAGGCAGCGTTTCGATCAAAGTGAGTGCCACAGGGCTAACGAACTGTCCTACACCCTCCGTAATTGAGGATGCGGAATGGATTTCCGTCTCAGGAATACCGACCTGGAAGGCAAATAAAGAAACGGTAAGAATCGCTGTTCAGAAAAACCCAAGCTCCCAGAGTAGAACAGCGGTGGTCTCGATCGGCGGTGAGAATTTAACGCTTGAACAAGATGGGGCGATATGCCAGTTGACGGCCCTGAAACCCTCTTCCGCAAAGTATCCCAATACAGGTGGCAGCGGAAGCTTCGATATTACAGTCAGTCCTCAGGATTGCGGGTGGAATGTGGCGACCACATTTGTCTGGATTCACCTGGATACAACGGCAGGAACAGGAAAAGGCACAGCAGCGTTTCATCTCGATGCGAACGGCACCGACAAAAACAGAACGGGTAAGATCAATGTCTCTCTTGCTCAGAACGTAACAAAGAAAAAGACATTCACCGTAAACGAGAGTAAGTAGTTTTCAAATACGTACACGTTCGGCAAAGAGGGATCACGCCTCAAATCTTGACATAAAAAGGACTCCGCAAGAACCAGAGCGCAAGTTCGCAATTCTTGTGCGAAGTCTCAATTATGGGTTCTTCAGACTTTTGTGTGAGTGCTTTCCCCCTTTTAAGAGTAACCCCCCCTCTATTCCCCCCTTAGATTAAGGGGGGATGAAGGGGGGTTAAGAGAGCTATAAATTTCTAGGGGGCCTGGGGGTCTTGCAACAACACATTCATCGTTTCATTGACACTCGGGAGGCAAATTTTCCGAGAGATTGAAGACTACTTCCTTTGTAATGTGGTTCTTAGGTATTCGATTAGCAGGTCAGGGTTATTTTTGGGATTCCCCCGCGGGATTCTCCGTGGTTTTGACAGAAGATCATGGATATGATAGATTAAGGTTATGGAAAGCGCGGCGAAGACTTACAAATTCATCGGCAAGGTGCTGCCTGACGGCCATCTGTCCGTTCCTGAAGATGTTGCTAAGGACACGGGCATGGAGTTTGATGTCACACTGTCACCCGTAGATGACATGAAAAGAGCGATATTGCTGCACCGCAAAGGACTTCTTGAAAAGAAGGGTTCTATTATTGACATCAAGCTCGATGCCGAGAGGATAGCCGAAGCCATAAAGAAGACTTTCGGCACCGACAACATAGACGATATCATCGATGCCGTCAGGAGATAGCATCTCCCATGCTCGCCCTCGATTCCGATCTTCTGGCAATACTTCATATTTTCAAAGTGGACGCGAGATTCGAAGTTACCAGCCAGTTCTTTCAGAGAATCAAGGATCAGCCCAAAGCGATTACTATTTTCACTCTTCTTGAACTGTGCGGCATAGTTGCCACTTCCACAGGCAAAGAAGACGCCGGTGAAATCTTTTATCAATATATCTCCTCTGACGACTCTGTCATCATCTATCCGAACCTTCTAACCAAAGATACCGATGACTTCTGGGCATCCCTTGTCAGCGAAAGCTTTCTAAGAATACGAAGAGGCATGCGCCTCGGCGACGCCGTAATCCTCTGGACCCTCGAAACTAACCAGGAAGTTGACACCTTCGTCACCTGGAATACAAAACACTTCAAAGGTAAGACATCCCTCAAAATCCTGACTCCTTCGGAATTTCTGTAATCTCTCTTCGCCAAAATTGAACCCCTTCGTGAAATTATCCCCAGAAATGCGTTAATCACTCTCTAAGTTTCATAGCATCATGACAACTCGTGTTACCCCGCACTTCCAACGCTCCTTAAGGTCCTGTGCGTTGCAGGGCAGGCTTGTGGGCCTGCCCTGTCCGTTATATCTTTTTTATTGGTCCCGGGGAATGCAGGTGGGCGACCCTTCAATTCTACGATTCTAACAGGATGAGGTCAGGGTCTTCGAGGCGGGCAATAATCGTACCGAGAAATCGCGCTGCTTCCGCTCCATCGACCACGCGATGATCAAAAGAAAGAGACAGGAACAGCATTTTTCTTATATCTATTCTTCCTTCCTTCACGATGGGCGTCTCTTTCATCCTTCCCACGCCCAGGATCGCAACCTCAGGATGGTTGATGATCGGAGTGCCATACATCCCTCCGATGGCACCGTAATTGGTGATCGTAAAGGTCCCTCCCTTCATCTCAGCCAGATCGATCTTCCGGTTACGCGCCTTTTCGGACAGTTGCGTCAACTCTTCTGCCAGTTGAAGGATCGATTTGTCGTCTGCGTTCTTCACCACAGGAACCATGAGTCCCTCCGGCGTATCCGTCGCCACCCCGATATTAAAATATTTCTTCAGGATGATCTCTTCGTTTTCATCATCCAGCGTGGCATTGATATAGGGGTGCTCTTTCAAACCGGCGATGACGGCCTTGATGATAAAAGGCAGAATGGTCAGCTTGATGCCCTTATTCTCTGCGGTCTTCTTCTCCTTTTCTTTGATCTTCCATAATTCTGTGATATCCGCTTCGTCCATGGCAGTCACATGAGGCGCCGTATATTTCGATTTGACCATGGCTCTGGCGATCGCTCTTCGTACGCCTCGCAAAGGAACACGGTCGATGTAACCGTAGAAATCATACTTTTTGACCTTGGCAGGTTTCTTCTCCGGTTCAGCAGGTTTCTCCTTTGCCTCTGCTGCCTGGCGTATATCCTTCTCCAATACCCTGCCCTCAGCTCCTGTCCCT
>DATIGG010000111.1:0-4794 GCA_035454825.1 Thermodesulfobacteriota bacterium
CGTTCGACCACATCCGGTTTTCCTGAGACACGGATGGGATATTCAGCGCCGTTCCGGTTGAGACGGCCGAGAGGGGTATTGACGTTTTCTGACTGGAGGCCTCCAATGACCTCATCCACACCCATCCCGAGGGCTTCTAAACGGGTGGGATTGACGTTTACATTGACCTCCCGCTTCGACTCGCCGATCAGATCAATCTTACCCACTCCAGGGATGTTCTCGAATCGCCGCCTGATCTTTTTATCGACGAGGGTTGTCAAATCCTTTGGAGATATCTTCTCCGAACGGACGGCCAGGGAAACGATCGGCAGGGCCGCAATGTCGAGTTTCTGGATGATCGGTTCTTCGATCCCCTGGGGGAGGTCGCCCCGAATGGCATTGACCTTCGCACGGGCCTCCTGGGAGGCCTCATTGATCTTCACCTCCAGGTTAAACTCAACGGTCACCGTAGAGACACTCTCACGGGAGGCCGAGACGACATGTTTCACGCCTGCAATCGGGTTGACGGCCTCTTCAATCCGCTTACTGACTTCTCTTTCCACCGTCTCTGGCGAGGCTCCTGGATACTTGGTGACAATTGAAAGAATGGGGATTTCAACGTCCGGGTATTCGTCAATCGCCAAACGCCTGTATGAAAAGAGACCGAGCGTAACGAGGACGAGCATCATCACCGTGGCGAAAATCGGCCGTTTGATTGAAAGGTCAGAAAGGAGCATGCCCTTAACCTCCGCTGCCTTGAATGATACTGATCCGGTCGCCCTCCTTCAGGTTAAAACCACCGCGGGTGATAACCTGATCCCCCTGCCCCAGTCCTGAGGTGACCTCGACAAAATCTCCCATCACACTCCCCACCCGAACTGTTCGACGCTTTGCCGACTCTCCTTCTGCGACAAAGACATCCCCTTTCTTTTCCGCCACATCCCAGGAAAGAAGCGAGATTCTTGGGATCCTGAGAATCGCGGAGCGCTTTACGGTAAGGATCCGGCCCTTGACAAAGAGACCGGCCTTGAGCTGCTCCGAACTATTTTCAACCTCGGCAATCACTTTGACCGAACGGTCTGCTTCATTGACGACTGGGTTGATAAACATCACCTTTCCGGAGAAGGTCCTTCCAGGGAGGGCGTCGGTTGAAAAGGTGAGGGGCTGGCCAACCCGCACCAACCCCATCTCAGTAGAAGGAACGGTGACCGTCAGTTCCAGGACCCGGGTATCAATGATCCGAAACATAATCTTCTGTGAACCCATTTCTCCAACCATATCGCCTACATTGACTCCTCGCTGAGAGACGACCCCATCCATGGGTGACCGGATCGTTGTCTTCGAGAGCCGGGTCTGGGTATGCTGGAGATCTTCTTCTGCGGCTTTCAATTGCGCCATTGCTGCCTCGATGCGGGCGGCTGCTGCCTCCTTTTCGGTCTCGCCTTCATCAAGATTCTGCTGTGTCACCAGACCCACTTCTTTCAGTTTCAGGAGTCGCTCAAATTCGCGATTGGCCCGCTTCCCGGACACCTCGGCTTGAAGGAGATTAGCCCTTGTCATCTCAACGGCTGCCCTCGCCTTTTGGGAGATAATCTCCATTTCACGGGTATCAATTTTGGCAAGAGGAGTCCCCTTTTTTACCCTGACCCATTCGTTTACGTAAACGTCCGTCACGATCCCGGCATATTCCGATTTCACATCGGCTCCAAACTTGGCAGCAAGGGACCCCACCACATCAATCCCTTCCGTGAAGTCTGTGGCTGACACCTTTGTCACTTCCACAGCGACAGGAGGCTTCCCGCCGGTCTTTTCTTCAGACTTTTGATCGCCCCCCGATTGAGAACATCCTATGGATCCTGTCCAAATAGCAAGCAACAACGCTCCCCAAAAAACCCGTCCCGTCATTTTTCCTCTCCCCTGCGTCTTCCTTTCGCTGTTGAGATCCCCTGAAAGAGAAGGCGCAGAATTCGTCTCAGCCCCGCATGCCCCAATTCACGCTCAGGGTGACAGAGCTCATTTTCAATCGTTATGTTCAAGGCTCCAAAGACGGCCCAAACCATATCCTCGACCTTTGTCTCTCGCAACTCCTTCTTCCGCATCCCTTCCATCACGAGTTGCTCGATGGCTTCAAAGAGCCTCTGATGGACGGCATCGAAGTCAAAGAAGGGCGCCCCCTGGGGAGGTCCGTAATAGAAGGCATAAACCAACCGAACCACCTCGATCTTCTTCAACACCAGATCAAAGACTTGATCACAAAGGCGGAGGATTTTCTGTTCAGTGCTTCCCGATCCCATGATGGAGGTATCCACCACGTTCTCGAACTCCTTGAAGGCCCTCTGTATCAGTTCGAGGTAGAGCCCTTCCTTGCTCCGGAAGTAGTAATAGAGAACCGGCTTGGTCACCCGTGCCGCGTCCACAATTTCCCGGGTCGCCGTGGCAGAGTACCCCTTGCGGGCAAAGAGTTCTGTAGCCACTTTCAAGAGTCGTTCGCGGACGACATTGTCTGCTAAAAGGGGCTTCGCCGCTATCCCTGCCATCTTGAGGTCACCTCCTCAGTTTCATTTTTGCGAAGGCAGTTTGTTTACCTACCGGTAATTATACAACCTCTTTTTTCCCTGTCAAGAGATGAATTTTCCCCCAAATCCCAATTTAGGAAATTGTCATCGCGAGCGAAGTGAAGCACCTCGCCCTTCTTGATGAGATTGCCACGCCTGCGTGTCGAAACAGGAACCCAGTATCATAACCAGATAGGCACTCCGGCGTGCAGGCACGCACCTTGTCCCGCTTTCAGCGGGACTCGCAATGACAGGGACATAACAGATCAGGAAAACGAGGAGAGTCTTCAGGAAGGTGAAACTCTGGGGCTCATTTCGTCAGGATGGCCCGGAAGGCCCCACTGAAAATCATGGTTTGATCATGCTTCGTGAGTGATCGCACTGGGGACGGAGCCGTCCCTTTATTTTTCTATAACTCGATGCGGTTGAGAAGCGTGATACCGGTATGATAACAGCAGAGGACGCTGTCGAAACTGTTGTCGAAGACCCTTTGCTTTCCGTCCCGAAAGAGTATCCGAGCAAAGCACAATCCACCGGGCAGATCGGACGTCCAGGTCTCGACAACGACGCCCCCACCCCAGGATCGGTATTTCTCGTGAAAGACTTTATCCCCTACATGGAGGTAGGTATGCTTTCCCTCTCTCTCCTTTCGAGGCGCGTATGGAACCGATGGCGCTGCTGATCTTTTCTGGGGGAGGTTTTTCATCTTGAAACTCCCCTTTTTTTCCTTTCCCATCTCCGGTGAACCCAGAACCATTGATCCGGATATTGACGGATCATGGATTCGAGGGTCTGGTTGATCCGTTGAGTATTGGTCTCGATATCCTTCTGGACATCTCCGGAATGAACGATCTCAAGGGGTTTCTGGATGAGCACCCGATGTCTGTTGACCCCGTTACGAACCATGAAAACCGGGACCACAGGAGCGCCGGTCCGCATCGCCAATACGGCCAACGCAGGGGTGGTCGGGGCTTTTTTCCCAAAAAAGTCAATCGAGATACCTTCACTCCGCTTGGCCCTTTGATCGATCAAGATTCCTACAAACCGGTTCTGGGCAATAGCCCTGATCACCTTCCGGCTCGCCTTTTCGGTCAGGATCACTTCAACACCTGCAGATTCTCTGATCTCCGTAACCATCCGGTCGATCCATCGATTTTTTTTAATGGGCCTCGCAATAACCGAGATAGGAACTCCTAATACCTTTGTCAGCGAACCCATCAGTTCCCAATTCCCGAGATGGGAAAGAAGGAGGAGACCCCCTTTTTTTCTATTATCCAACAACTCTTTCACGTTCTCCAGTCCCTCTATGACTACCTTCTTTCGAAAGGTCTCAACATCCATTCTGGGTATGCGTAAGAACTCGACTGCGGTCATCCCCAGGTTTTCGAACGTTCTCCGGGCAATGGCCCGCAACTCCTCTTTCGATTTCTCTCGGCCAAAGGCAAGCTCAAGATTCTGAAGAGCAACTCTCCGATGCTCCCGGTCGAGAGCAAATGCCCCGCGTCCCATCTCCCTTCCAAACCAGAGAGCCGAACCCTCGGGAAGAAGATTAATGAAGAAACTAAAGCCTCTCATGATGAGATAGTGAAGATAAGCGATCATCTAACCCTGTGATTCAGACAGTAAGACTATAGACCTCAGACATTAGTTAGAAATTAGCTTTCGTCCAACGGTAATGGTAATCCCGCCGTAGGCGGGACCCGTATCGTCACTCGGTTATCCCGCTATAGGCGGGATTGGTCCTAAGAACTTGACGTAACCCCTTGACACTAAACGAAACGGGATTCGTAACCGCAACTCTAACCCCCCTTCATCCCCCCTTAAATTAAGGGGGGAATAGTGGGGGGTTATCAATTTTCATAGTTCGAGGGCGCCCTCCGGGCATGGGGCATTAGACTGAAAAAGGGAGATAAAAGATTCTGCCTCAAGCGAAGCGATCCTCAAGCAAAGTGCTCCTTAACCCTATCATTCCCGGGATGAAGTGCTTCTGGAGCGAATCGCGGGTTAGTCTTTCCCCTGGTAGGGAAGAGCTTCATCGATCAGCATGACCGGGATGTCATCCTTGATCGGGTAGATCAAGGAGCAGGCTTTACAGATCAACCCGTCCCCATCCGAATTGAGATAGATATCTCCTTTACACTTCGGACAGGCCAGAATTTCTAAAAGCTCCTTGCTGATTGGCATCTGGCTCCTCCTCCCATTTGACGCATCTTAGCCCCCCCTTTTCCTGAGGGGGAGGTTAATAGAGATCGTTAGAAGG
>DATIGG010000112.1:0-10836 GCA_035454825.1 Thermodesulfobacteriota bacterium
GGACATCTATGTCGTCGAGAAGATCGGAACGAAACAAGGGTGGTCCAATCCGGCTCCGGATGAAGACTGGATCACAGGGTATCCTGCAGAGATCGAGGCGTTCTATAGAACTATTGCCTATGGCGACCCGCTGGAGAGTGACAGTTCCCTGGCAGCCGATGCCATATCGACGATCTACAGCGCCTACGTCTCTGCTGAGAAAAAGGGAGCCGAGGTCTCCATCCAGACGTTTTGAGACCAATTCAAACATATCTCAAATTCTCCAGCATATTTCCTCTCCCGATTCTCTTGGGGCCGGCCAACGCCAGAGATTTTATGGGCATCATTTATTTTACCTGAAGGATGACCGCAGGATATTTACTTTCCTGGGATTTGTGGACAGAAATGGCATAGGCCTGAACGGATATCGTCTTTGATCAAATGCAGAAAAGGGGTTGCGATCAGTTTGCAACCCCTGGGATCTCGCTTCAATCGGGGAGAAGAGTACAGCCCCTCAGAGATTACTCCTTCTTAGGGAGTTCACCCCCCCGGCGTTCGATCTCCTCTTGGATTAAGGCTCCAAGGCTCGGGGAGGTCGATTCATTATTCGAGATATATTTTTCCACCTCCCCCCGCTCAACCTTCTCTTTCATTGCTTTCACGCTGAGACCGATTCTACGTTCATGGGGGTCCACATGAAGGACCAATGCCGAAATCGTATCTCCGACCTTGAGTACATCTGAGGGCTTCTCCACCTTCTCCCGGCTGATCTCGGAGACATGGACAAGTCCCTCGATACCCTCCTCCAATTCGACAAAGGCACCGAAATCGGTCACATTGGTGATCTTTCCTGTCACCACCTCCCCTTTCCGGTATCGACGGGTGATATCCTTCCAGGGATCAGGGTTCAGTTGCTTGACACCGAGAGAGAAGCGTTCATTTTCCGGATCGATGTTGAGAACAACGGCTTCAATCTCTTGTCCCTTTCGATAGAGTTCCCCGGGGTTCTTAACCTTTTTCGTCCAGGACATCTCCGATACATGGACAAGGCCGTCAATTCCTTCCTCAAATCCAACAAAGATGCCAAAATCGGTAATAGTCTTCACCCTGCCTTTGACTCGGCTCCCTATAGGATACTTCTCCTCAAGCCGGATCCACGGGTTTGGCGCCATCTGTTTCATTCCCAGAGAGATCCGGCGTTTTTCAAGATCAAAGTCAAGAACCACCACCTCCACCTTATCGCCGACCTGGACGACCTTGGAGGGATGTTTCATCTTTTTTCCCCAGGCCATTTCGGTAATATGAACCAACCCCTCGATACCTTCCTCAAGTTCGACGAAGACGCCATAGTCTGTGGTACTCACGGCCTTACCTTCAACCCGCCTTCCCACCGGATATTTCACGGGAACCGTCTCCCACGGATCAGGCAGAGTCTGTTTCAACCCCAGGGAGACCTTCCCTTTATCTCGATCGTAATGGAGGACCTTCACCTTAATCCGGTCACCCACGGAGAGCTTATCCGAGGGATGTCCAATCTTTCCCCACGCGATATCAGTGATATGAAGGAGCCCATCCAGACCTCCCAGATCGACAAAGGCACCGTAATCCGTAAGGTTCTTCACGGTTCCCTCAATGATCTCCCCTTCCTGGAGATTCTTCAGTGTCGCCTCTCGTTGGAGTTTTTGCTCCTCTTCGAGAAGAACCCGTCTGGAGAGAACCACATTATTCCGTTTTCGATTCAATTTGATGACCTTAAACTTAAACCGTTTTCCGACCAGGTCATCAAGATTCCGGACAGGCTTAAGATCGATTTGGGAACCCGGCAAAAAGCCAATCACCCCACCGATATCGACAGAAAGACCGCCTTTGACCTTTGAGACAATTTCACCTTCAATCACTTCCCCTTCCCGGTATGACCGACCGATGTCTCTCCAGATCGTAACCTTGTCCGCCTTTTCTTTCGAAAGGAGTAAATAGCCTTCTTCGCTTTCCTTTTTCTCTAAATACACTTCGATCCGGTCGCCGATCTTGACGTCAATGTTCTTGTCCCTTCTCTGAAATTCCCGGATGGGAATCTGACCCTCACGTTTATAGCCAATATCTACGGTTACATGATCCGGCGTGATGTCAATGACCGTCCCGTTCAGGATCTGACCCTCCTCCATGGTTTTCAGGCTCTCCCGGTAAAGGGTTTGAAAATCTTCTGGTTCGTTCCTGGTCTGAAGTTCCTTTCCCTCAGGGCTCTTTTCTTGCCCTTCCGGAGTGGTGCCGCCCTGAGTCTCTTCAGCAGGAGTTAGATCGTCCTTCGCCATTCAGTACATCCCCCTTTTCCGCTAATTTTGAAAATATACCATACTCTTGCAATAAATACAAATTTTTCAGCCTTCAAGCCCTTCATAAAGCCTCGAACCGTCTCCTCAACTTCCTCGATGATCCAGTGAGGGGTCGAAGCCCCTGCGGTCAGGCCAATTCGCCGTTTATTTGCCAATTTCCTTCGACTCAGTCCCTGGGCTGATTCAATATAAATCGTGCAGGGTTGGATCTCCCTGCAGATGGAGGCTAACCGCTGAGTATTTCCACTGTTGTGACCGCCGATCACAATCATACAATCAACCTTCCAAACCCGACCGCTTGCGGATTATGGATCAAGCGCCCAAGCGAATGAAGGTCCTTGGAATATCTTTTGGCGGCCTCAAAGGCCAAATCCATGGCCCGTTGACACCGAAACAGAATCCAACCGATTTTGCCATCAGAAGCTTCACCCGTTCTTCTCCTGGATGAGATGGACCATTTTCTCGATGACTTCCTCTGCTGAATGATGCGTTGAATCGATCAGAACAGCGTCCTTCGCTTTTCGGAGAGGTGAGAGAGACCTCGTCATATCATTCCGGTCCCGTTGAAGCACCTCCTCCAGAGTCTCTTTGAAACCGACCTTCGCACCCTTCCCCGTCAACTCTTCATATCTTCTTCTTGCCCTCTCCTCAGCCTCAGCGTCGAGGTAGAATTTAACCTCTGCATCAGGAAAAACCACCGTTCCTGTATCTCGGCCCTCAAGGACCACCCCCCCGCCTCTTCCCATCTCCCTCTGCATCTGGACCAATGCCTCCCTCACCCCTCTCCTTTTTGAAATCTCGGAGGCAAGAAGGCTCATCTCAGGAGACCGGATCGCCTGGGTGACGTCTCTTCCATTACAGAAGATACGGGGTTCCCCCTCCTGACTTGAAAAGGAAATCCGGAGGGAAGAAGCCCACCGATAGAGAGCATCCTCATTTTCAAAGGTCATCTCCTTTTCTTTGATTTCCAAGGCTACGGCCCGGTACATTGCTCCCGTATCGATATACATATAGCCCAGCCGTTTGGCCAGTCCCTTTGCAGCAGTACTCTTTCCCGCCCCAGAAGGGCCATCCACCGCAATCGTCAGTTCCTTTTTCTCTCTCATTTCGAATGGTTTTGACCTATAGGTACCTGTCCAAGGGTGAACCTTGGCGGGGATACAGCAATCCGTTCGTGCTGTAAGCCGACGGGCCTGCCTGCGGCACCGGATCACAGGATGCAGTGTAGCCTGATTACGCAAGAATAAAAGGTGGGAATATAATTTTCAAGAAGGACGGGAGGACTTAGGAACCCCGATGATCCTCTTCTATCCTTCTCAGCCACATTTCAACGCCAATCGCTTTGCAACAAAATCGACCATATTCTCTGTTGCTTTCGAAAATTCAGTTGCCGTGGCCTTCAGTGCGGCATGGGTATTAAATTCGTCGTGGGTATAGCCGTCCTCCTCATAGGCCCTCTCAAAGTAGGGAATCTTTTTTAGCCTATCCAGGACAGCTCTGGGGACTTCCTCGTCGATTAGATTCCTGAACTCCATCTCTCCAAGGGATTCAAACATTCCTTCGATGAAGGTGGGAGGAAGGGTGAAAACAATACTTCCTCCAGCGAGTTTCTGGAGATGCCAACAATGCTTCTCCCCATTCACGATGGGACTGATCCTCATGGAGCAGATCAGCATCTTGCTGGGGTATCCTCTTTCCTTACAGAGATGATAAGCCTTCTTAAAAATGGCCAATTCCGCCCATCGGACATCGGCTTCTGAAAGGTCGATTCCCCGTTCCTCTGCCTCTTTTTTCAAATCTCCCAAATCACCGTATCGGGCCGTCATATGGGTGATGACAGAACGCCAACGGGACAGATCCACTCCGTTTTGCTTTGCAATCTCGATCCCTTCTTTGACGGCCTTGGCGCAAGCCATGAGCTGGGGAAGGGTAAAGGTAAGGGTATTATTCGTGGAAATACCTTTGGAGGTCAGAAATTTGATCACTTCATATCCCTGTTTCGAACCAGGAATTTTGATCATCACATTCGGGCTCAGTTTGGCAAGTTCCAGGGCCTGGGCGATCATCCGATCGCGATCCATCAAAGCCCTTGGATCAACCTGGCCGGAAAGATAACCGTATCGAAATTTCGATCGCTGAAAGACCCCGAGATACATCTCTGCCCCACGCCGAACGATCTCCTTATAGGTTTTCCAGAAGAGAGCTTCTTTGTCAATGCAAGGATCCTTTTCGATTAACTCGTCTACCAATTGAGTAACGTAAGACTCTCGACTTTTGATGACCGCAAGGGAGAGGGGAGGGTTAGTGGTGACACCCCGGAAAAGGCTTTCCTCCGGATGTTCCGGATCAAACAGTTTTTTCAACTCTTCTCGTCGTTCTCCCACCCGATCGGCGGGTGTCCTATTCAAAAACCCTTCTGCCCAAACCGAATAGATCAGGGGTGAGGAATCCCACCAGATCTCCAGTTCAGGGTTGGTATCCTTGAGTCGTTCAAGAGGGTTTCTCTTCATACCTTGTTCTCCTTTTCGTGGTCCTTGAAAAAACGTTTGATTGATTGGACACAGGCGGAATTTTCTTCATGCGTGCCCAGGCTGATTCGAAAAAACCCGCTCCGTCCCCGGAGGGGGACAAAGAATTTTAACAGTATCCCATCCTTCTCAAAGACATAATCCACAACCTCTTTCCCGGTGACCCCGGCTTCCGTACCGTCCACCAGAACATAGTTTCCATGCGAATAGTAGGGGGTCACTCCCGGGATTTTTGAAAGCTCCTTGCAGATATAGTCCACACCTGCATTATTGTACGCCGCCTTTCGCTTCAACTCCTCTTCATCCTCCAGAGCCGCCTCTGCCGCGGCCATCGAGAGGAGGCTCGTATTCCAGGGAATCTGCACCTTGCGGAGAAACTGGATCATCTTTTCATCTGCCAAGGCATATCCAAAGCGAATCCCCGCCAACCCGTAGGCTTTCGAAAAGGTGTGGGCGACGAGGAGATGATTGTAGGTCCGGATGAGCGGAGCTTTCGATTCGTATTCGGGATGATATTCCAGGTAGGCTTCATCGATCAGAGTCGGAATTCCGAGCTCCACGATCTTCATGAGATCTTGATCGGAGACGAAGCCTCCGGTGGGGTTATTGGGGGTACAGACAATGATGACCTTCGTTCGAGGGGTGACGGCCCGAAGCATGGCTGAGACATCATACTGGAGATCCGGGGTCATATCGACCGGAATGACCTTCCCCCCGCACGTCTTGGCTCGGATTCCGTAGAGTGAAAAGGTCGGATGCGGAAGAACCACTTCGTCTCCCGGGACCACAAACAGACGCATGAGACTGTCAATGATCTCGGAGGAGCCATGGCTGATATAAACATTCTCGGGTCCGAGGTCATAGCGCTTCGCGATCTTGGCGCGAAGCCGGGGCCCGTTATCCGGATAACGGTTCCCCAGTTTGGCAGCCTCCAGAATCGCCTGGAGGACCTTCTCCGAGGGCGGGATGGGATTCTCATTGACCATCATCCGTTTGAGTTCGGGCCGCGACCAGGCAACCGAGAGATCCTCTGTGTCATAGGGTTTAACGTCGTCAATCCAGGGAATTAAAAAACGCTTCAGATCAGCCATAGAATCCTCCTCGCTTTTGATAGAACCTTCGCAACCTAACTACCTATCTATACAGGTATCTCAAAACAAAAGGTTTGTCAAGACGTTCTTAAAGCTCCTCGAAACAGCCGTGTCATCAGAGAGTTCAAGATTTCTTCTGAGATCTCCTCAGGGCTGCCAGATCGACACGATATCGACCCGATTCCACCTCAAACACATATTGGTCTCCCCGGTGAAAGGCATGAAGCACCTCCACCGGTATGTTCTTAGAATCATAGATGATGCTCTCCAGGAAAATTCCCGGCGACCCAACGGGAAGGCCCAGGAGCTTGGCATCCTTCCCCGTGATCGCAATGGCTCGAAAGGTCTGAAGAGACCGATGGAGGTCGACATGAAATTTTTTCGTCAGCAGATGATAGAGCGACCCTGTGAGGCGCATCTTGAGGATCCCTTTGTATTCCTGGTGGGGAAGGTAGCTCCGTTCGATCACGAGGGGAATGTTATTCCCCAGACGGAGCCGTTCGGTTAGAATCACCAGCCTTTCCTTCCCCAACATCAGTTTTTCAGCAACCTCTGGAGGCGCCTCGATCACGGATTGTCGGATGGGCTTGGTTCTCGGTGTAATGCCCATTCGGATCATATCGTCCGTCGTGCTCGAGATGTGCTGAAGTGTATATTTTACAGGGGAAATCGCCCGGGCCATGACAAACGATCCGACCCCGTTCTTTTTCTGAACCAAGCCTTTCGTGACCAGATCGGAGATCGCCTGCCGAACCGTGTTTCGATTGACACGAAAGAGTTTGGAAAGCGTCAACTCCGAGGGCAGTTTTTCATGGAGCCCGTAGCGACCCTTCTGGATCATCTCCATTAACCAATGACTGATCTGAATGTATTTGGGAACGCCTGCGTTCAGATGGAGGGTCTCGGCCATGGTCTCTCTCTCAGGTGGAAGTACCCATTCCTTTCAATCCCGATTTTCCCGTTGCTAACCTCATGACGATCAGGACTGCCACCACGATCAGAATGAGAATCGTACACATGGCATTGGCGCTCGCGGTCCGTCCATCAATGTCGAGAAAGATGATTTCAATCGCGGCCAATTTGACTTTTGCAGACACCAGAAAGATAACCGCGCTGATCGTCGTCATCGCCCTCATAAAGAAAAAGATCATATTCGACAGGAAGGCTGTCTTGGTGAGAGGGAAGACGACCCGTTGGAAGGTCGTAATGGCTCCCGCACCAAGACTGACGGCTGCTTCCTCAATCGACTGGTCGATCTGTTTGAGATTGGCAATGCTGGAGAGAACGCCCAGGGTGAAATTGGCGATGGTGATATTGATGATGATGATCCAAAACGTGCCGTATATGAAGAAGTAAGGCTTGTTGAAGGCCAGAATATAGCCTAACCCCATGACGGTTCCAGGAATGGCCGCCGGCAGCACGCTCAGGATGTAAAGGATCTGATTCCCTCTCGGCCTCTTCTTTTCGATGATGTATCCGGTTAAGAGGGTTAAGGAAGCGCCTGCCAGAGCCACCAGGATCGAAACCCAGAAACTGTTCCAGATGGGAGCGTATTTGTAAGCGATGATCGATTGCCATTCTCCCTTCAGGACAGACGCCCAGAACCGGGTCCAGATCGGTCCATATCCGCCCAAAGAAGGAAAGTCATAATGTTTAAGGGTAAGGGAAAAATCATAGGGCCATGTCTTGACGAAGGACCCCGCAAACACAGAAGCGAAAACGATAAGGATGAAGAGGCACGGGATCCAGCAGTAAAACGTGAAGGCCCATTTCTTGAAAGGACGAGACGGCTGCAGAAAGGGTCGTGCCTGGCCACTGATCAGGGCGTAGCTCTTCTTCGTCAAGTAGTAATTCAGGAGGAAAGCCCCGACCGAAGGTATGAGGAGAATGACACTGATGGTGGCCCCGAGATCGAACCGTTGCATCCCGATGACCTGCTGGTAGATCTCAGTGGCTAAGACGCTGTAATTTCCACCAATCACCACGGGAACACCGAAGTCCGTGATCGTGAGGTTAAAAACGAGCGCGGCTGCACTGGCAATCCCGTATTTTGCCGAAGGAAGCGTCACTTTATAAAAGGTCTTGAGGGCGGAAGCACCCAGGCTCTGTGCGGCCTCGTCTAACCGGGTGTCCACGGCTGAGAGGGTGGTATAAAGGATGAAGAGGGCATTGGGAAAACAGTAGAGGCACTCTGCGACAATGATTCCTGTGGAGCCATAAATATTCCAATCCGTGTGGAGAAGATAACGGGTGATGAGACCATTCCGGCCAAAGAGCAGGATCAAGGCGAGCCCCTGGATGATGGAGGGAGCAATCAAGGGAAAGGTCGAGATCGTATAGAAAATTCCTTTTCCTCGAATGGTCGTCCGGGTTAACCCATAAGCGAAGAAAAAAGCAAGAACCGTGGTGATCAGCGTAGTCACCATCGAGACATAAAGGCTGTTGGTGAAGGATCGAAACATCCTCGGATGGGTGAAGTAGGCCACATAATTCCTCAGAGTAAAGAGGCCCTGGTGAAAGAAACTCAGTTTGCAGATGTCGTAGACAGGATAGAGCATGAAAAAGGTGAGGATCGCAAGGAGAAATCCCATCGCAACCCACGTAAGAAGTCGGCCGCTTTCGAGAAACGAAGAAACAGGAAGGGTCTCGGGAGCCTCCGCCCGATTCATGGGGTCCCCTCCTCCGTCGGATAAACAGTGAACGCTTCCGGTGGAAAGTAGAGAGAGACCTCCTCACCCTGCTGGAGTTTTTTCTGCTCAAATTCTTTTTCAATTACATCCGTGATAATCTCTTCCCTGTCTAAATGAACGACAAGACGGACCGCCGCCCCGAGGAACGTGACCACATCAATCCGGCCCGGGAGAAGATTGGAAGGCTCAAGGCCCTTTTGAGGTTCATCTGACTTCAATACCTCAACCTTTTCTGGTCGGATGGCAAGGAGGACCTCTGTCCTCCCGGGCGGGCCCTTTTCGCAAACCTTTAATTTCCTCTTCCCGATATCAACCCAGTCTTCTCTCCATTCCCCCTTAAAGAAGTTCGATGTCCCGACGAAATCGGCCACAAAGCTCGAACTGGGAAATTTATAGATATCGATGGGTTTTCCCACCTGTCGGAATTTTCCCTTCTCCATGACGACCACACGGTCGGCTATCGAAAGAGCTTCTTCCTGGTCATGGGTGACATAGATCATCGTCTTCTTCAGTTCCTGTTGGAGCCGTTTCACCTCCGCCCGAAGCCGTACTCGAATCTTTGCATCCAAGGCGCTCAACGGTTCATCTAAGAGGAGGACCTGGGGATTGGGCGCAAGGGCACGGACCAACGCAACGCGTTGCTGTTGGCCGCCACTGAGCTGGGGGGGATAGAGCTTTCTCCAGTCCCGAAGTCGGATGAGATCGAGCATCTGATCGACCCTTTCCTCCAGTGCCCTCTTGGGCATTTTTCTTACCTTTAAACCGAAGGCAATGTTCTCTTCCACGGTCATGTTTGGAAAAAGGGCATAGGACTGAAAGACAATTCCGAACTCCCGCCTCTGAGGAATCAGGTCATTGATCACTTTCCCATCAAAAAGGATCTTTCCCCCTGTCACGCTTTCAAAGCCCGTAATCATTCTCAGGACGGTCGTCTTCCCGCAGCCACTCGGCCCGAGAAAACAGAGGAATTCTCCCTCCTCGACCTCTAAGTTGACCTGATCAACCGCGGTTAAATTCCCGAACTGTTTGGTGAGATTTTCGAGCCTGAGGTTCCGTCCCATCTTCTTCCCCTCTGGGTGTTCCGTTTCCCTCTCTCGATGAAGGGGAGAGAAGGAGGTATGGAGCTGATTACCTATCTAAATAGGCGTTCTAATCCATTTGAGAAATATTGTCAATAAAAAAGGGCACCCCGAAGGAGTGCCCTCTTACGTCCACCTGAGGCTTCCTATTTCAGGAAAAGACTCTCCCATTTTTGCAGGATCGCATCCCGGTTCTTTCCCTGCCACGTAAAATCCATGGGGTAGAGTTTGATCTCCGAGAGTTTCGGCATGTCGGATCGGGTAGGAATCCCTGGAAGGGTCACACCCAGTTTAAATTCTGAATAAGCCTTCATCGCATTGGGGCTGATAGCCCAATCCAGAAATTTCTTTGCAGCCGCTGGATTCTTTGCCCCCTTTAAAAGGGCATTGGCCTCGACTTCGTAACCCGCCCCTTCAACCGGGAATACAAATTCAACAGGGGCTCCGCCCTTCTTTAATTCACCTACAACGAAATCGAAGGAGCAACCAACTGCAAACTCTCCCTGGGCGGTCATCTTGGCTGGCCGGGAACCGCTCTTAATGTATTGGCCCATATTCTTGTCGAGCTTCTTCAAGAACTCCCACCCATCCTCCTTCCCTTCCTTGGCCCCATACATCTGGAGGATGCTGGCCACTTGCAAAAACCCTGTTCCTGAAGCCACCGGATTGGGCATGGCAATCAGTCCTTTGAATGCTGGATTGAGCAGGTCATTCCACCCTTTGGGCGTGGGCAACCCCTTCTCCTTCAGGACTTTCGTATTTACGCAGAATGCAGCGATGTACATATCGATCCCTGCATAGAAATCTTTGGGATGGACGAATCGTTTGTCCAGTTTCTCGGTGCCTTTGGCTCGATAAGCTTCGACCATTCCAGCAGGAATAAACTGTTCCATGTTCGTCACTGCCCATCCCCAGATGCAGTCCGCTTGGGGATTATTCTTTTCAGCCAGCATTCGCGCGCCAAGTTCGCCCGTTGAGAGACGGATGATGTCGATATCGAGGTCCGGCAGATCCTTCCTTGCAACCTCCAAATATTTCACGGTCTCATCGGTTTCTAAAGAGGTATAGACGGTCACTTTCTCTTTGGCCATAACCGTGGATGAAAGAAACAGAATACATGCCATACTGATCGTCAG
>DATIGG010000113.1:0-4923 GCA_035454825.1 Thermodesulfobacteriota bacterium
CTTTGGTATTCATCATCGCTTCGCTCATGGTCTCCCGACCTTTCCGTGTTAATGAAAATTATTACTTCAAATTACTTAGCCATACAAATTTAACCCATTTATTGGAGTCCTTCAAGGTTTTCTCTCTCGATTTTGGGGCGAGGTTTAAGCAAAGCGTAAATCGGTATACTGTATTTGGTTTTTTCTACGAAACACTTTATATTCTTATGACTTTCAAAATGAGGGATCTATAGGGGAATCAAAGACATGAAAAATTATTCTTCGGAGCGGGCGCTGAGATTTACGGAATCGGTCATTCGTGACATGACACGGGTTTGCCTGAAGCATCAAGGGGTCAACCTTGCTCAGGGATTTCCTGACTTTCCTGCACCTGAAGAGATCAAGGAAGCGGCAGTTCGGGCGATTCATGCTGATTTCAATCAGTATGCGATCACTTGGGGCACGCCATCCCTCCGGACAGCCATCGCTGAAAAATTTGCCTTGTACAATGGTGTTCCCTATGATCCTGAAAAGGAGATCACGGTCTGTTGTGGTTCGACAGAAGCCATGATCGCTTCTCTCATGGCGATCGTCAACCCAGGAGAAGAGGTGATCGTTTTTGAGCCTTTCTATGAAAATTACGGCCCGGATACAATCCTCTGCGGGGCAATCCCCCGGTTTATCACCCTTCTTGAACCGGACTGGTCCTTTGACCCTCAGGAGCTTTCAAAAACCTTCAACAAGAATACCAAAGCCATTATCCTGAATACCCCCAATAACCCGACAGGCAAAGTTTTCTCCTACGAGGAGCTGAAGTTCATTGCCAATCTCTGCATGGAATGGGGAGTGGTTGCGGTCACTGACGAGATCTATGAGCACATCCTTTACGATGGCGCCAAACATATCAGCATTGCTTCGCTTCCCGGCATGCGAGAGCAGACCATCACCATCAATTCTATTTCAAAGACCTATAGCCTTACCGGGTGGCGGGTGGGTTGGGCGATTGCTCCAGCCCATCTTACGGCCTCTATCCGCAAGGTACATGACTTCCTGACCGTCGGCTCCCCCCATCCCTTACAGGAGGCAGCAGCGATGGCTTTACGCATAGACCAGGGCTATTACCATATGCTGGCTGAGCAATACCGCGAGAGGAGGGATTTTCTCCTCCAGGCCCTGGAGGACGTGGGATTTCGTGTGTACCGGCCTCATGGAGCTTACTACATCATGACCGATGTGGGCCATTTCGGCTTCATCGATGACGTTAAGTTTGCTTTCTATCTCGTCGAAAAAATCGGGGTAGCCACTGTCCCGGGAAGCAGTTTCTACAGCCGCTCTTCCCTTGGATCGACGAAGATCCGTTTCTGTTTTCCTAAGAAGCTGGAGACCCTGCAGAAGGCAGCACAAAGGTTGCAGCTTTTGAAGGGCAGCCCCTTCCCCTCGATTACTTGACAAATCGGAAAGAATGATTATTTTTCTATCAAAAATTGAAAGAAAGGAAGGTGATGGGTTATGGCCTGGGAGTTGACACCCTGGAAGCCGTTTAGGGACCTGGAGAGGATGAGAGGTGAGATGGATCGTCTCTGGGATTCTTTTTTTGAAACCGAGGGGGTTAAGAGAAAAGGCGATGTAGGAACCTGGATGCCTAATCTCGATCTTTCCGAAACAAAAAACGAGATTATTGTCAAGGCTGAAATCCCGGGTTTGGATCCTAAGGACATCGATATCTCTTTGAGTGAGGGTGTTCTTACGATCAAGGGGGAGAAGAAACAGGAAAAAGAAGAGAAGGATTCCAACTTCCACCTCGTGGAAAGAAGCTATGGCTCATTTACCCGGCTGGTCCGACTTCCCAAGGAAGTCAAGGGTGAAAAAATCAGCGCTTCTTACAAAGATGGGGTATTGAAAATCACTCTGCCAAAATCCGAGGAGGCAAAGAAGAAGGAAATCAAAATCAGGGTTGAATAAGATCTAATGATTTTCGATCTCTAAAGGCGCCCCACCGGGACGCCTTTTTTTATGCCCATGAGCGACCACATGTAAGAGAGAGCTTACAGATAAGCGTATCGATCTCTATCGGTCCACCCCACTGTTAGGAAGTGTACGGGGGTTGTTGTGAAAAGCTGATTAAGAATTTTCTAAACTTTGACATATCCTCTGGAGGAAGGTCGGTAAAGCTCACACCCGTCCGATAATCCCAACCCATATCCTTTCTCACATGAATGCCCTTCCAAACTACCCGGACGGAGGTCTCAAGGATATTTAATTCAGACGGCGAATAAAAGAATAATTGCAACGCCAGATGTTGACCGATCTCTGTCTCCTCTGGAAGGTGTACAAGCAATCCCCCTTCACTGGCATTGACAGCTCGGCCGTATTTACCGGATTTGAAGAACTTAGATCGAGCATACTTAACCGGCAAATCGACATTAAATCGAGGATGTTTTCTCTTTTCTGAAACAAAGTTCTGTTCCATTCGCACTCTCAGATTCCTGGTATCCCATCAGCTATGGTCGAAGATCTATCCCCACGAACAGAGTGGTCTCTCCGGAGAAAACTTGGAGTGGCACATTTAGGCGATGGGCCATGCAGTAGATGCCCTTTAAACAGACCGCTCAGCAACATCTCTCGTTGACCTATCTGTTCTGCAATGATCCGCTTCTCAAGGTTTCGGAGGGGAGACTACCCTATTCCAGCTCCAAAACTGATGGGTAACGATTGCTGCTATTTGATCCAATCCTGACAATTTCAATAGCAAGAATTATACCAGGAAGAGGTTAATCGCTTCAGTTTCATAACTACTTGGAGTTTATAGTTTAACTGAAATTGGAAGTAAAGGTTTAAGCTAAAATATGGCCTGACAGTAAGTGACATATTGTCGGAAATGGAGAATTTTATACAAATATTTGCCTTGTTTTGTGAGGGAGGGCATAATTCGACTTGCTGATGACAAAGATCGTGACTCATTCAAAAAAAGACGCTGGTCTGTTCAAGCGATTCGGTTTTTCCAAGGGTGCATCCTTTGCATTTTTAGTATGTCTATTGGCAGTCATCCTGGCCTACCGGATTCAACTGACCATTGGACTGTTTTCGAGTTCTGTAAGGCCCTTTGATTTTAATCCTGGAGTCCATCCCACAGGGTTCATCCTGACCTCTCTGTCAAACGATCTGGTCCTCATCCTGGTCTGTTTTCTGATATCATGGCTGCTTTCTCAGGGGTCCTATCTTTTTGAAAGGACCAAAGCTTTCTTGATCCTAAGAATCTCGGGATTGGTTGCCTTGAACCTGGTAATCGTCATGCTGCTTATCATTCATGCCGCTCATATACGCCTGCTCTTTGACGCACACACGGGCCTTGACGCTTCCATGATCATGGAAGTCTGGATGAACATTCCGTACAGAGAACTCCTGAAATTCATTAATCTGACCGAGGCACTGCTGCTTCTTGTCCCGCTGGGGCTTTTCTGGCTGATTCTCTGTCTCCCTTTGTCAATCAGGCTTTGGATGGCCAGAATTCTTCTTGTGTTGATCATCGTTCTATTATCGATCTCTGTTTTGTCGGCAAATAGCAGAACCAGGGAATCTCCATCCGAAATCCGTTTAAATCCAGCCTTATTTCTTCTCTCGGATGCGGCAAATCGGGCCTTCGCCCGATACCCTTCTGAAAACAAACAAACCCTTAACACAAAAGAGAATGAGTCGGGGTTTCAACTCTCCGGCCCCCTCTATACTAACCCAATCAAGCCGGTAAAATGGCTACCGATGAAGAATACTCAGCAATGGAATGTCATTTTTTTCATTATGGAAGCTGTGGGAACTCGATATGCTTTCGATACAAGCTTAGGACGTCCAATGCCCATGCCATTCCTGCACCGGTTGGCAAAAGAGGGCTGGTATTTGAAGAACCACTATACGACTTCAAACATCAGTAACAAGGCGACCTTTTCACTGCTGAGCGGGCTTCATGATTTTTTTAACCGGGAGACCTTCTCCATCCGCCCAGACATCCATGTTCCTTCCATCTACAATTTCTTGGCACGGAGTCATGAGAGCTTTTTGGTGACGCCCTCCCCGATTACCTGGTATTTTCCAACGGCCTTTATAAAAAACAGCGGCCTTCAGGAAATTCACAGTTATGATAATTTAAGTTTAAAGACTAAGGAGGAATATCACTCCCTGGGTCACTATATCGGAAGGGATGAAATCCAGACCGTCGATTTTTTCATTCAGCGATTGAATCAGGCAAGAGAGCCGTTTCTGGGCATCTACTTCAGCTTTGCAGCCCACCTCCCCTATTTTGACTATGGCCAGGATTACCGGGTCAGGGAGGACGACGGCCGCGCAATCAATCGATACTATAACAACTTGAATCTTTTGGACCATATGATCAGGCGTATTTATGACAATCTAAAGGAAAGGGGGCTCCTGGAGCGCACCCTCTTTGTCATTGTGGGCGATCATGGTCAGGCCTTCGGTCAACACCAACCTGATAATTTTATGCACCACCGGTACAGCTACAATGAAAATCTGGAAACGCCAGCCATCTTCTATCAACCTGCCCTTTTCAAACCGAGGACGTTTGAGGTGCCCACAAGTCATGTCGATCTTTTGCCAACCCTTCTTGATGCCATGCGGATTCCCTATGACCCTGCCCTTTTGGATGGAGATTCCCTGTTTCAAAACAGATTGAAGCGAAAATATATCTTTTTCTACGGATATGAAGAATCCATCTCATGCCTTGACAGTGACCGGGTCAAGGTTCAGGATTCTTTAAAGAAAAATAGGTGCTGGGCTTTCGACTTAAAGGTTGATCCAGAGGAGAAAAATCCCCTGGACTGCTCTTTCTATCAGCCTCAACTGGAGGCCCTTCACAGGTTCACCCAATATCACGATTCAAGCCTTGTCAAATATAGTACCAGTGTCAGGGAGAAAAAGGAGTTCCAGGGACAT
>DATIGG010000114.1:0-7383 GCA_035454825.1 Thermodesulfobacteriota bacterium
CCGGACGATCAGGGGAACACCGACCATTTCTTTGAAGTGATAAGCATCCAACTCCTTAAAGCGTTTGGGGTGATGTTCATAATCTTCATAGAGGACAGGCGCCTTTTTCGCGCAGATGTCTCCCACCATTCCTTCAGATGGGACAGGGAACTCCCGGCCAATTAATGTCTCGGGGAGCCGATGAACGATCGAGATGGCATAATTCTGTTTCCGTTGATCCCAGAGGGCAATCGACCCAGAACCCGCCCCCAGGAGATCCACGGCACTCTCGATGATCTTTTGAAGAATTCCCTTCAGTTCGAGACGGGAGGCAATCTCTTGGCTGATGGAATAGAGAGTCTTCTCCTCCCCTAATCGCTTCGCATTCTCGGAATAGAAAGAGGCCCTCTCCAGGGCGCCGCTGATGATCTGGCCAATGGCATTGAAGAGGTTTCGTTCGTGAGGATCGAATTGACGGGCCCCCTTGCGGGCGATGTTGAGGGTCCCATAGACCTTCATCCCGGACTTTAACGGAATGACTGCAACCGATTTGACCCCTTCTCCAATCTCCAAAGGAAGGGCTTCGGGATGATCAGGGTAATCTTCGATGAAGATTGATTCTCCTGCAAGCGCTACCCTTCCTGTGATCGTCTCCCCCAGCTTAACCCGCTTCATCCCCTTTGAAAAAACTTTGGAGACCCCGCGGTGGGTGACATAAGCGAGGTCATTTTCTTTCTCGTCCATGAGGTAGATCCCGGCGGAACGGACCTCTGTCATCTCCATCATCTTGTCAAGGCTATGATTCAATATTTCATCGAGGTCCACAGACTGATTGACGGTCTGACTGACGGTATGGAGGATGGCAAATTCTCGGTTCAGCCTCGAAATCTCAGCTTCCAGCCTCTTGATCGACTTCTCCATGAAACCTTCCTATCCCACTTCCTACTCCACAAGGATGACTCCATAGACATTTCTTGTTTCTTCAAGACTTCGGACGACCTCGATAGGAAACCCGTTATCCCTTGCCGTTTTAAAGACGTCGATGCCGCAGGCTTCCATGGAAGGCCTTGCCTCATACCCATGTCTGCATGGGCCAGTGAGGCTACACTCTTTACAAAGGCGGCAGGGACCCGAACCCATGCTCCAGGCCTTATAATACCCATCCAGGAAGATCTCGACCTCAAGACGCACGATCGCTTCGTTGAAGCTCTTTGTCTTTCTTCCTTGATCCAACCGTTGATGGAGTAAAATGGCCTTTTCGTAGGAGTCAATCACTTTGCGGGTAACCTCCGGGAATGGGGTATGGGGAGGACAGCAGAGCCCTCCTCCATAGCCCGGACATCCATATTGACATTTCATCCTGACCCATTCGGCTGTCACAATGGAACCCGGATCGATCACTTTCGCTCCATCCATCTCTTTCTCAATGGCCTTTTTACAATAAAGCTCCAAAGGATTCATGGCCGCCCTCATTTAGCTGTAATTCATTTGTCACCCTGAACTTTCAGGATCTCATGAGTTCTTGATTTTTCGAGCTGAATCAAGTTCAGCATGAGATGTTCTCCTGTTTTTGGCTTCTTGCTTCATTCTTTGATGAGCAAGCGTTTATTTTTTCTGAGTGAGTTCTCTGAGCATCCGCTGAGTCTCTTCCCTTTCAGGGCTTCCCTTTTCCAACCAATCCAGGGCGGTTCGATAATGGAGGAGGGCATTATTCCGATCGCCCTTCAATTCAAAATATCTGGCAAAGGAGAAATGGGAAAGACCCTTCTGCCCCATCCTGCCATAAACAGACCCGAGATTGTTATAGAGATCGATATAGTCTTTCGCTTCTCTTCTGACTTTCAGAAAAAACCTCAGGGCTTGCTCAGAGTTTCCCCGTTCCTGATAGGCCCTTCCAAGATAATAAATCGACTTTAGATCGTCCCTCTGACCCAGTGGCTCCAGGGTCTCGATCGCTTGGTCCAACTTTCCACCAAGAAAATATCCGATTCCAAGTTCTCTCAACAGTTCGTTATCATTTGGATCAGCCTGGGAGGCTGTCTGGAACACCTCTATCGATTTATCCAATCTCCCTGCCCTTTGAAAGGCGAGCCCCAACCCGAACAGGGCATCGGGATCCTCTGGATGGGCTTTGAGGAGTGATTCGAAATGGCTTACCGAGGCAGAAGGTTCTCTCTCCTCAATAGAGGCCTTTATTTGAATCCGTCTGTAATTTCCCGATCCCTGAAAGGGGTTCTTCGCTTTCGGGTCAAGAGAGAGAAGGTTCTCCAACAGGGAAACCCGATTCTCAAGGGCGGGATGGGTCGAAAGATACGGGGGGATCTTTGGAGCCATGGCGAGGCTGTAGCGCTCCATCTTTTTTAGAAAACTGATAAGGGCCTGCGGATCATAGCCTGCCTTGATCATCAGGTGTAAGCCATTTTGATCCGCATCCACCTCATTGTCGCGGGTATATTTCAGCATCATCGCTTCTCCGCCCGCCATGGCAGTTGCAGCAACCGCCTCAGACGCTTTCCCTCCGCGGCCCGCGATGGCTCCTGCAATCATCGCTGCCAGGGTCACAATGCTGATCCGCTTCGCTCGCTCAATCATCTGGGCCACATGCCTTGCCGTGACATGGGAAATTTCATGACTGAGGACCCCCGCAACTTCCGGTTCGTTCCCTGCCAGGGCAACAAGTCCCGTCGTGATAAAGATGTGCCCGCCCGGAATGGCAAACGCATTCGGATCATGGCCCTTGACCAGATAGAAATCGAACTCAAAGGGAGTTGGGCTCACCTGATTGGCAAGAGATCTTCCCACCCGGTTGATAAAGGTCTGAAGTGATAAGTCATTCACGAATTCAACCTTCTTCCCTATCTCCTCAAGGACCTTCTTCCCTAACTTCCTCTCCTCCTCTGTGGTCATGGCGCATCCCCCTTTGACCGCTGGCCCGAGCAGGCAGAGGATCAGGAGGATAGATAGGAAGGAAAAGAAATAGGTGCGGCGAATCATCATCCCGTTTCCCTTGAATTTTAATTATCCTAACACGTTCTGTTTCTATCGACAATGGAGGTCCAGGGCAAGCCATGGACCGCGCCGGGGCAGGCCAAACCCGTGGTCCGTGGTGCATACCGTGCCCGTCGAAGCGGTCTTTGTCTACAAAGGCTGGATCAGTATGTTGACTTTTCGCTCTCAGATAAAAAAGCCCTATATATCCTCTCCTTTTAAGGTGGGGTTTGGATGGTGGGAGTTTGAGGATATATAGGGCGTCATGCCTTAAATCAATGGGCTAAGCAAGGATAATAAAAGGATGAACCGCCGCTAATCGTCACTTTCCATTTTAGCCACTCCGGGCTTCGATTCAAAAAATCTCCTTTCTTGAATCGGCTTCTTTTTTTCCCTTTCTTCTTTGAGTAAGGTCCATAGCGTTCCCAAAGGTTCGTGATCATGACTCTTCCCTCCGGTGAAACCCCAGGCGCCAGCTCCTGGACGTTGCGGTCCAGTGCAGGCCATGGGTCCGTTGCTCATCCTCCGTGTCGGTGAGACCCCCTCTATAAGGTCGGTGGACTATATCCCCCGCCAATTTTTGATGGTCTCGTTCAAATCCCTTATCGTTCCGTAGAGACGGTACAAGGGAGAAGCCTGAACCTCTCTCTTCTGACGGGTGGGATAAATTCTTCCACCTCCCGTAGAGACGGCTTTGTCATACTCAACCAGTTCTCCCTTCTGAGTGGCCTCGATTCTTTCGAGCTCCAACCCGTGCTCCACTTTCATTTCATGTTCTGTGTTATAACCCGTGATCCACGCCCAGTTCATTGGATAGATCTCAGGATCGAGGAGGACAGAATAAAAATGCCAGACAACAATGGCCAGAGTGGCCAGGATGGCTTCGTAGAAGTGAACGGCTCTGGCAACACCATAGGTCCATTTCGGGAAGTATTTGAGCCACTCCACTTCATACCAGAGAATGAAACCGGTCAGACCCATCACGAAGGTTCCCCAGATCAAGGCCAAATACTCTAACTTCTCCTTGTAATTGAACCGGCCCATCTTGATCTCTTTTGCAGGACGATTAATAAAGAGGTTGTTTTTCAATGTCTCCCACAGGTCTTTGGCGTCTTTCAACCTTGGGACCATGTCCATAACCATTTGTCTTCCCCTCTCCGTGAAGATCATGTAAAGGATATGATACCCCCCCAAGGTGATGATCGCCACGCCTGATAAGCGATGGATAAAGCCTCGAATCGTCATCCCTGCAGGAGCCTCGGTGATAGGGGAAACCCAGAAGGCAGTTGGATATTTCAGGGCAAAGCCCGTGATTGCTAAAATCGTAAAATTGATCATGAGATTGAGGTGCTGAAACCTTTCGTTCAGTGTTAACCGGAGATATTTCTTCGTCATGTTACTCTATCCTTCCAATACTTAAGGTCTTCTCTCGATCGTTTTTCTTAACCAATCAGTGAAGTTGAAAAAGACCATCCCCCCAATGACCATAACAATGAGGATAATATAGACAACCCTGACCCATCCGACGACCTTCTCTCCGAAATCCTCGCCTGTGATCGAGGCAACCGTGTGGATCTTACCTTTGGCAAAATTCGCGGAGGCTCCGGGGTGACAGTTTCCGCAGGTCTTCTGTAGATTGTCCTTATGGACCATCGATTGAGGATCAGCAGAGGGCCGGATGTCATGAACGCCATGGCAACTCGCGCAGTTGGCCGAATACGTATCTCCTCCCTGGTAGGAAAGGCCGTGGAAGCTGTCATAATAAGATTTGACCTGGCTGAATCCATATTGCTTTGAAATCCGTTCTGCGGCGTGGCACTGGGGGCAGGTCGTCAAGGCAATTCGCTTCTCATTCACAGGAGAATCCGGATCAACCTTTGTCTTGATCCCATGAATGCCATGGCACGTCGTGCAGGTAGGAGAGTCGCCTCTCCCTCTTGCTGCAAGAACCCCATGAATACTTTCGACGAATTGCTTCGTAATCTCGGGATGGCATGCCCCGCAGGTCTGAGGGATATTCGACCGGAAGATAGAGGACTTGGGGTCAATCAGGGATCTCAGGTCGTGACTTCCGTGACAACTCGTGCAGGACACTTCCCCTGTCTTCTCATGGACACTTCCTTTGAATTGTTCTCCAGGAGACTGCCCTGCGCCCAGGGCATGTTGTTTCACAAATTCTTTGTCCGAATGGCAATGGCTACAGGTCTTTGCGATGTTCGAAAGGTTTGTCATCGATTTGGGATCTTTGCTCGGTCGGATATCGTGCTTCCCGTGGCAATTATAGCAAGAAGCGGCCCTTTCCGTGCCCTTCATGATCATCTTGGAATGAAGACCCTTCTTGTATTCCTTTTCCGCCTCTTGATGGCACGACGCACAGTTCACCCTCCGATCAGTTGTCTTTCCTCCTGCGGCATGGGCATCGTCCCGGATCTGGGTGTGACAAGCGGAACAGGAAAGGCTTTGATGGATGGAACCCTTATATTCCGTCTCGGATACAAAGAGAGAGACCTTTTTCCCCGAGGCATCCTGCTTGGACAGGGACTCATCTTGATGGCAGCCAAAGCAAGCAGAATTATCGGCTCCCCAAACCCCTCTCGGCCCGACAAGAGTGATGGACAGGAGACCGATGAGTATAAGAACTTTAAACCCCTCGTTTCCCATTTTTTGACCTAAAATCCATCTCATGCTGGAACTCTCCCTGGAATCAGAAATGGCATAAACCATCCCTCGGGCTGCTCTCGCTCAATTTTCTCAAAGGCACAGGCCACTGCCGACCGAATTTCCTCCTTTTCGATCGGCTTCATGGCCTGGTAGAAGATCCCTGCCCCCCGTAGACGCTTAGCCAGCCCGATAGATTCTTCTGCCGACATCACGATAATTTGAATTCTTGGGCTCAGTTTTTTAAACAATGGGACAAGATCAAAAGCCTTGACGCCTTCCATTTCATCGTCCAGGAGGACAACATAGAGGTCTTTGCCACGCACCTTTCGAATGATCTCGCTCACCACTTTGGTGGTTTCGACTCGATATCCCATATTGTAAAACATGGGTGAAAGCGATTTTACCCAAGAATCATCCTGATAACCCATAAGAACAGTCTTTGCCTTCATGGTTCCCCCTTTCCCTCGAAACCCCAACTCTCAGGTCGCACGGATAGGCAATTCGTTCCTTCGAAAAGAAGAGAATACAGAATTGACCATCGAAATAAGGAGAATG
Source organism: Thermodesulfobacteriota bacterium (assembly GCA_035454825.1). Classification (GTDB taxonomy): domain Bacteria; phylum Desulfobacterota; class BSN033; order BSN033; family UBA1163; genus DATIGG01. The sequence goes on from DATIGG010000114.1 coordinate 6,184, forward strand.
CCTGCTGGAATCACCTGGGCCAGGACAATGACGATTCCAACGGTGAGGAAGAAGGAGATGCCCAAAAGCCCTATTCCTCGGACCCCTCCTGCATAAGCAATCCCAAAAGAACATATCATAGTTGAAAAGATCAGAACCAGACTAAGGATGACAAGAATTTTTTTGGTCGTTTTTGACATTTTCCATTCTCCTTTAGTTTATTTTTCAACCGTCACAGGCTCATAGCCGGGAAGGACCATCTTCTCCTTTTCTTCAGCAGCTTTCTCTTCTGGAATTCTCTTCGGTTTAAAGGCCATCGTAGAAGCCGTACCAATAAAGGAGAAGAAGAGGATTGCCGCAGGGATCAACTGAAGAAGAACGATTACAGCGCCAATGATAACAAAGATCCAGAGACCTATCCCGGCATCTTTCAAGCTAAAGCCCTTGGCGAATACAGGCGTTGCGAAAAGAATGATCCAACCTGCTGTCAGAATAACCTTGAATGTTCTTTCAATTTTTGACATAGCCAATTCCCCCTTTCTTGTCGGTCCACACTTTTACTTTGCATTTCATGTGCCAACTTTAAGTCAAATCTTAATCTTGAAGATAACATATGGAATTCATTTAATAATAACTTAAATCAAAATGAATTAAACCAATCTCTAAATGTATATTTATTAAATACACTTTTTGGAGTTAGAGAAATAAAATTGCAATAAATATTTGAAACAATTAAGTTTTTATAAATTATAATAAAACTATACAAGAGATAATTTTAATAATCGGGTAAAGTTTTGAGAACCTTAGAAACTGCGGAGCAGCCTCTCACTTTGGAGATTTAACGGTTTTACGGGATATGGGATCAGAGACCTAAAGTACGGGCCAATATGGAGAAGGCAATGATGGGAATGAGCCAGCAGAAGAATGCGATGATATAACAGAGGGTGATGTCGTCCATTTCGATCTTTTTAATCTCTCCGTATCTTACAATAAGGATTGTGCCAAGAGCAGCAATCCCCACCACAACCAAGGACCAGCCAACGATCATCCATTTAAAGAAATCTGACAAAGGAGCCCCTCAACTGGCAAAAATCTTCAACTTCGAGACTTCAAAAGATATAATCCCGTCTGCCCCATTTTGTTTACCGGTAGGCTGGTGTTTTACGGTGCGACGCCAAAATCCAGCTCTAAACGATGGAGCCTTCGGTCAAAAGGGGAGGA
>DATIGG010000115.1:0-19803 GCA_035454825.1 Thermodesulfobacteriota bacterium
GGCCATTCAGCAAACCAGTGAGACCATGAAAGATCAAGGGGTTTGAAGATGGAAAAAGGAAGAAAGAAAGTATTGGTGAAGGAAAAAGAAAAAGTTGTGGAGATTCCCATTCTTTCGGAAGAGCTGAGTATTGTGGGAAAATCTGCCATCCGGGTGGATGCCTATGACAAAGTGAGAGGAAAAGTGCAGTACGGAGGAGATCTGGAATATCCAGGAGCCCTTTTCGGAAAGGTGTTACGCAGCCCTTATCCTCATGCCCTGATCAAAAAGATCGATGTGAAAAAGGCAAGGGCATTGCCAGGGGTGAAGGCTGTTTTAACCGCAAAAGATGTACCGGGAAGGAATGGATTTGGAGCCATCCTCCCTGATCAACCGGTCATCTGTGGTGAAAAGGTGAGATACGTCGGAGACGGGGTTGTTCTGATCGCAGCGGAAACGGAAGAGATTGCGATTGAGGCCTTGAAAAAAATCGAAGTGGAATATGAGCCTCTCCCTGCTGTCTTCTCCCCGATCGATGCCCTGAAACCGAATGCTCCTCGAATCCACGAGACAGGTAATCTCATTACAACGGCCAGAATCCGCAAGGGTGAAACCGCGAAGGGATTTTCTGAAGCAGATGTTATTTTGGAGAGAACCTATACGGTCCCTTTCTTGGAACATGCCTATATCGAGCCCGATGTTGTGTTGGCTATTCCTCATCCGGATGGAACGATGACTGTCAAAGGGCCGATGCAAGCCCCCTTCACGGTTCGAAGAAATATCGCCCCTGTTCTGGGAATTCCCATCAATAAAGTTCAGTGCGTTCAAACCCCGATGGGAGGAGGTTTTGGGGGAAAAGAGGATTCTCCCATTGATATCGGTGCCCGTGCAGCCCTATTGGCCTGGAAGACAGGAAGACCGGTTCGTATAGAATACGACAGGGAAGAAATCACGCTTTCAACCTGCAAACGGCATCCCATGATCATTCAGTGTAAGCTCGGAGCCAAAAAGGATGGAACCTTCGTAGCCCTGGAAGGGACCATTTACAATGAGCAGGGAGCTTATGCATCCTTAGGGCCTGTCATCCCCCCTGCCGGCGGGGTCCATGCCCACGCGGTTGTCATGCTGCCTGGTCCTTATGTGATTCCGAATATCAAGGTGGACGGGTATCTGGTTTACACCAATCATCCCTATGGAGGGGCCATGAGGGGTTTCGGAGCGCCCCAGGTCAATTTTGTCCACGAGTCGCTCATTGATGAGCTGGCCGAGAATCTGGGCATGGATCCTTATCATCTCCGGTTTAAGAATTGTTTTGGTCTGGGCTCAGAAACGGCAACAGGACAAATTCTCGATCAGAGTGTCGGTTTAAAAGACACTTTGGAAAAATCCAAAGAAGCTTTTCAATGGGAAAAGCGATGGAAGCCAGCCCCATCCCTGAAGGAGTTAGAAAAGGCGGAAAAGCGGAAAGGCTTAGGAATGGCTGTGGGATGGTACCGGACCAGCATTGGTACTTCAGGTGACGGCTGCGGGGCGAACCTCCATCTCCAAGAGGATGGGTCTGTGCTTCTCTATCAGGGGTTGACCGAAATGGGGCAGGGGTCCTATACCGTGCTCTCTCAAATCACAGCAGAAGCACTGGGAGTTGACATTGAGGATGTGAGGGTGGTTGCACCGGATACAGATATTGCTCCGGAGTCAGGGCCTACGGTGGGTTCTCGCTCAACGACCTTGATGGGAAATGCCATCCTGATGGCAGCAGAGGTTATTAAGAAGTCGTTGCTCGAATCTGCTTCGGAACTGTTGGGAATTTCTCCGGATCGTTTGTTCGCTCAAAACAGGCGTATCTATGATCGGGAGAATCCAAACCGATTCGTCCAGTTGAAGGATGCTACCCGAAGAGCCATGGCCACTGGAAGAAGAATGATGGGTCAGGGCTGGTACACACCCCCCAGGCCTTCTCTCAATTTAGAGACAGGCCAGGGATCCCCCTATTTTGTTTATACCTACAGCACTCAGATGGCTGAGGTGGAAGTGGATGTTAAGACAGGAATGGTGGAAGTCCTTAATCTGGTTGCTTCGTTTGATATCGGGAAGGCCATCAATCCGTTGATGGTCGAGGGACAGATCGAGGGTGGGGTGATGATGGGTCTGGGATATGCGCTGATGGAAGAGGTTATTTTGACCGAGGGCATTATCCAGAACCTCAATCTTCAGGATTATATTATTCCGACTGCATTGGATGCACCTGAAATCCAGCCAATTATCATCGAATATCCGAACATTCACGGGCCCTTTGGAGCAAAGGGGATCGGCGAAATGCCCAATATCCCTGCAGCCCCTGCTATTACAAACGCCATCGCCAACGCAACAGGGGGGCGTATCTACGATTTACCTGCCCACTGTGAACGGGTCTACCTCGCTGTCCAGAAGCGATTTGAGAAGGGCTATTAAGATTCTGTTAAGGATTCAACAAGTTTAATGAAAAGGAGCGTTCCCTTGAAAATCATCCTAAGATATCTTTTCATATTCACAATAATTTTATTGGTGATCTCCTGCGCCGGAGGGTCAAAAGCAAAAAAAGAAGAAAAGGCGCTCAACAAGGCCACCGGTATTGAGGCGCACTTTCAACTCGGTTTTACTGCAGCAGAGCGGGGAAACCTCGAAGAGGCTATTGCCGAATACAAGAAAGTGCTGAAGCTCGATTCCAAGCATTCCAGAGCCCATCTCAACCTCGGCATGGTGTACGGGAGGCAGGGGAAATGGAAACAGGAGATTTCCGAGTATAAACGCGCGATCTCCATCGATCCCAATTTCGCAGAAGCCTATTTTAACCTTGGGGTAGCCTATGGTGAGAAAGGGGAGATTAACGAAGCAATCACCCGATATCAGAAGGCTCTCCAGATCAATCCCAACTATGTCGAAGCCCATAATAACCTCGGAAATATCTATTTTCGAAAAGGAAAGATCGAAGAGGCCTTGACCGAATATCAGAAGGCCGTTGAGATCAACCCTGGCTATGGCCGGGGACATTATAACCTCGGGAATGTTTATCGACAGCAGGGCAAGGTCGAAGAAGCCATTGCCTCCTTTCAGAGGGCCCTTGATATCAATCCCAAATACGGAGAGGCTCACTACAACCTGGCAATCCTCTATTTCGAGAAGAAAGAATATCCTCAAGCCATCGAACACTGCGATCAGGCCCTAAAGTTAGGGGTCATCGTTGATTCCAAATTCTTGGATCGGCTCAAATCTTACCGATAGATCGGCTCTCTGGAACTCAGAGATTTTAAGGGAATGAGTCTAATGCCCCATGCCCGGAGGGCGCCCTCGAACCATGAAAATTGATACCCCCCCACTATTCCCCCCTTAATTTAAGGGGGGATGCAGGGGGGTTAGAGTTGCGGTTACGAAGCCCGTTTCGTTTAGTGTCAAGGGGTTGCGTCAAGTTCTTATGACCAATCCCGCCTATAGCGGGATAACCGAATGACGATACGGGTCCCGCCTACGGCGGGATTACCATTACCGTTGCACGAAAGCTATTTTCTAACTAATAATCGACGTCTTTCTGTAGATGTGGACTTACGAAGCACTTAAATGGGAAAACCAACATGGAGACGAAAAAGGCGATCTTAGATTTCCAATACTCAGAAAAGATGAAATCAGGACTGATCATCGGGACCCAGCTTCTCAACCAGTTGGAATCCCTCAATCACGGAGAGGAATTCTCAGGGGGCAGGAAAGTCTTGATCTGGTATTTGGAGGGACTGCTCCGGGAGACCCGTATTGCGATGACCGTCGCAGGACTCGACCATTTCAATGAACTCGAACAAAAGGTGATGGAGATCATTGGAAGACTTCAAATGTCTCAACTGGAGGAGGCTCTGCACTCGTTTTCGGAAGCGATCTCCCTTTCGACCACTTCATGCCAGGCTTCGATGAGTGACCTTATGGAGAAGAAATTGATTTGATATAAATGGATTGAAAGAGTATGATCATCCATGAACCATGAAAATGAAGAATCGGGCAGGGCGCCGCTGTAATGCTTTTACAGCATATCTGCCTGCTTTTTGAATGTTCTTTATATGAAATGAAGAATGAGTAAAATCCATAGGATCCAGGAGGTGAGATATGGCGGAAAGGACTTTGGAAGCTTTCGAGATGCGGGGCCCGAAACCGAGGACCATTGGAATCTTTATCGTTCTGTTCATCATTTTTATCGTATTGTGGGGATGTTTCGCCATCGTTCCGGCAGGCCACAGAGGAGTTGTCCTCTGGTGGGGGAGTGTGGAGAAGAGAATCATGGGAGAGGGACTCAATTTCAAAGTACCGATTGCTGAACGGGTGATCAAGGTTGACGTGAAGGTCCAACCCCATCCCTTCAAAGAGATCGATGCCTCTTCAAAAGAGTACCAGATGGTTAAAATGACGGGGATGATGAATTTCCATATCGATCCGGCCTTTGTCAATGACCTTTACCAGAAGGTGGGGCTCGATTTTGCTGACAAGGTGATCGATCCTGCATTTAATGATTTTGTTAAGGAGGTCGTGCCGACCTATCCAATCGGGGAGATCCTTCCCAAGCGGGAGGAGATCCGCAAGAGGGCAATGGCAAAGTTGGGAGAGAACCTGGCCAGGTATCACATCATCGTCGATGATATTTACTTTGCCAATATCCGATTCTCTCCTGGATATGAGGGGGCCATCGAGGCCAAGCAAGTGGCCCAGCAACAGGTGGAGACTCAGAGACAGGTTCTGGCGCAGCGCGAGATCGAGGCCCAGCAGAAGGTGGCAACCGCCAAAGGAGAGGCTGAATCCATTCTGGTAGTCGCCCAGGGACAGGCCAAGGCAAACGAAGTCCTTTCCCGCTCGATCAGCCCGATCCTGGTCCAGTATAAGAGTATCGAGAAATGGAATGGTATTTTGCCCCAGGTTTCCGGAGGCGCCACTCCTTTCATCAATCTTGGAAAATTCGAAGGCATGACAGAAGGACCGGCAGGAGGAGGCAGAAGATAATTTAAAAGGATAATTTTTGCAATCACCTTTAGGGATTGACAATACAACACGATTACGATTACTTTTTGGTGTACAAGTGCTGCACTTTCGGTCCCACTATTGCAGCTGGGGCTAAGAGAGAAATAGAGTTTTCAAATTGTGTGAGGTCCCCGTTCCTCTGGTGAATTTGTTCTTTTAAACCAAAGGAGGTTATTTGAAATGAGTAACGGATACATTTACGAACATGTAGTAACCTCAAAAGATGTCACCACCTCAGGAATAGCTCACGATGGAAGTTATATCGAGTGGGCATGCTCTGCAAGGGAACAAATGCTTGTCGATCACTTTTACATAGGCGAAGTTCTCCCGCCGCGATACTTGGTTGGCGAGACTTATTTGCGATATATAAACCCGGTCAATCTCAATGACCGAATAGAGGTTCGTATTGGTATAACGGATTACAATGTTGAAAAGGGACATGCAAAGCTTGATTTCACTTTTACGAAGAAAGCGAGCGGCCAATTGATAGCCCAGGGCCACCAGGTCATCTTCTTTTTTGACCGTCAAACAGACAATCGGGTGCCTATCCCGGATCAGTTCATGAAGTTGATGAAGGCGATTGAAACAGAAATGTGATGAAAAGGAGCCAGAAAGGTTACAGCGAAGGAAAAGGACATTCCTTTAGTTATCAGCCCTCGCCCGTGTGGTCGTAAGTACAAACCAGTCCAAAGGACCATTCACCCCTGCCGCTCATCCCATTTTTTGTAAACGCTTTGAAGGTCATGACAAAAGGAAACCATTGACCTGTTCAGGTTCGGACGAGAGCATCCATTTCAATTGGAATATCAAATTGACACTTCACAGACATTTCTTGAGACAGCGAATAGATAACAGAAACATTCAGATTTTTTACCGAAAGATTCCGAGGCAGGGGACCAAGCGAAAGAAAATGCTTGACAGGGTTTGCTGGTAGTGATATTTTGATTCCCAAAATGAAACTTATTCTTTTTATCTGAGCCCTCTCAAAGCTTTCCATGATAGAAGAAGCCCAAGTTGGGAAGAAAATCAAAGAGTACCGGATTGCAAAGAAAACAACTCTCCAGGAACTGGCAAGAAAAACGGGATTTACCAGGGGCTATCTTTCCAAAATTGAGAACACAAAAAAGGCGCCGCCCGTTTCCACCTTGATCGTGCTCTCGAAAGCTCTGAATATAAGCCTGTCAGATATTTTTGGAGAAACAGCGGACCGGAGCCCCGCCTGCCTGGTCAAGAAGAAAGAAAGGCCTGTCATGGTTCGGGATGGGACGATTTTCGGGTATGCCTATCAGATGCTTGCTCACAAATTCTACAACAAACACATGCACCCCTATATTTTGACGCTTCCAAAGGATGTAAAAGAGAATCCTCTTTTTCAACATATGGGAGAGGAAATACTGTTCGTCCTCGAAGGGACGATGAGGTTTTTTCACGGCGAAAAGGAATACCTCATGGAAAAGGGAGATTGTATCTACTTTGATGCAAACATTCCTCACTGCGGTATCTGCCGAGGCAGAAAGGAAGTTAAATGCCTGATGGTGATTTATACTCCTGAATAAATGAAGGAGGAGACGTTTGAGAGCGGATGAGATAAGAGCAATCGGCGTCGTCGGGGCCGGCCTCATGGGTCACGGCATCGCTCAGATTTTCGTCTTTAAGGGATTCAAGGTCAAGCTTTTCGACAACGATCCCAAGGTCCTGAGGAGTGCGCCGGCTAAGATTCGCAACAATCTACAAACGTTATCAGAATTGCATCTTGTAGAATCTTCAGAGGTGGTCCAAGCCATGGACCATCTCCAGCTCTGCACGAGTCTGGCCGAAATGTGCACAGGAGTTGAATTTATTATTGAAGCGGTCAGCGAAAATCTCGATCTGAAGAGGACGGTTTTCAAGGAGATAGAGCACTTTGCGGCTTCGCAGGCCATTCTCTGCAGCAACACCTCGGGCATCAGTATCGGCAAAATAGCCGAAAAACTCCGGCTCAGGGATCGAGTCATTGGAACTCACTTCTGGAATCCTCCCCATCTCATCCCCTGCGTTGAAGTCATTCAAAGCTCGCATACCTCTTCCGAGACATTTCAAACCGTCATAGAATTGTTGAAGAAGGTTGGGAAAGAACCGGTCCGCGTCCTCAAGGATATTCCCGGGTTTCTCGGGAACCGGTTGCAGCATGCCCTATGGCGCGAGGCCATCTCTCTTGTGGAAAATGGGATTGCAAAGCCGGAGGATATCGACAAAGTTGTGAAATACGGGTTCGGCCTCCGCCTTCCTTTCCTGGGCCCTCTTGAAACTGCGGACCTCGCAGGACTGGATCTGGTCTATGATATTCACCAATATCTCTTCCCCGATTTGGAAAACCGATCGACCCCCTCTCCCCTCTTGAAGTCTCTGGTAGATCAGAAGACGACCGGCGTAAAAGCCAGGAGAGGGTTTTACCCCTGGACCGACGAAAGGATCGAACGCGTCATTCACCAGCGGGATGAGGCTCTATTGAAGATAATCGAAGTCATCAAGGGATTGAATCGGGAAAATAGGCAATGAATGTCATCACTATCTTCATCCTTCATGGACTGGTCTATGCCAGCCTTCTCTTTCTCGTCTCCTCCGGCCTAACCCTCGTCTTTGGGATGATGAATGTCCTCAACTTCGCCCATGCCTCTTTTTACATGCTGGCCGCCTATTTTTCATATTCTCTCCTGACCTGGACGGGTCATTTCTGGCTCTGCTTGATTGTGTGTCCCTTTCTATTATTTGTGATCGGAGCCGGGATTGAGTGTCTCTTGCTCCGGAGGGTCCACGTCCTCGGCCATGTCCATGAGCTCCTCCTTACCTTCGGGATCGCCTTCATCATTTCGGAGATCGTCAAATGGGTATGGGGGACGGCACCCCTTCCCATGGAGATCAGGGGTTTCCTCGATAGTAACGTCAACCTGCTGGGTGTCGTTTACCCCACTTATCGTCTCTTCGTTCTCTTCTGCTCCATTTGCATAGGACTCCTGATGACTTACTTGCTACTCAAGACAAGGATGGGCATCGTGGTACGGAGCGCTGTCGATGACAGCGAGATGGTCAACGCCCTCGGGGTCAATACACCCAGAGTGTTCATGTTTGTCTTCGCTTTGGGGGCGGCCCTCTCCGGGTTTGCCGGGGTTATTTCCGGGCCTCTCTTGTCGACCAATACAGGCATGGCCACATCGATCCTGGTCGATGCTTTTGTCGTCATCGTCATTGGCGGTTTCGGAAGCCTCATTGGAGCAGTCGTTGCTTCTCTGATGATCGGGCAGCTCCAATCCTTCGGGGCCTTGCTCTTCCCCAAGTTTTCATTGGCGTTGATCTACCTGCTCATGGCCATCGTTCTGATTGCAAGGCCATCGGGCCTCTTCGGCGAGAAGAAGTAGTGGAGAAGAATTCTAAATCAATCTGGATCACGAGCCTCATCATCGGGCTAGCCCTGTTCGCTCTCCCTCTTGTGGCTCGACCCCATCAAATCAGTCTTCTGACCGAAATGATCGTCTTCTCCCTTTACGCAGTGAGCTATAATTTACTCCTTGGTTTTGGCGGCCTCCTCTCCTTCGGCCATGGGATGTTTCTGGGGCTCGGGGCTTTTACCACGGGAGCCATGCTCCAGCGGATCCCGGGACTTCCCTTCTTCGGGGCTGTCTTCCTGGGGACCCTGCTGGCAACCCTCGTCGGCCTGGGACTGGGGTGTCTGCTGCTGAGGCATAAAGGGTCTTATTATGCGCTTCTCACCCTCGCCTTCAACGCGCTCTTCTATGCCATCGCCATCAAGTGGCATTCCGTCACCGGAGGGGACGACGGCCTGCCCATCAAGCGGCCCAATCTGCATCTTGGCTTTTTTCAATTGACCATGTCCGATGTCACGACCTTCTATTACGTGGCTCTCGTCGTGATTGGGTGCGCCGTTCTCTTCTGCTGGTACTTCACGAGAACCGCCATGGGAAAGACCGTCCTGCTCTTGCGGGAGAATGAAGAACGGATGCAGTTCATTGGATACAATCCCGCTGTCTCCCGGATGATCCTCTTTACCCTGACCGCTTTCTTTGCCGGTTTGTCCGGCTCCTTTTACGCTCTTTTCTTCAAGTTTGTAGGAGTCGATGCCATTGGCATTGACATGACAACCACAGCGCTTCTGATGACGTTCATCGGCGGGACAAAAAATTTCTTCGGTCCTGTTCTGGGGGCGGGCTTCTACATCTACTTCCAGAATTTTCTCAGCAATATTACCGACAGATGGCCCCTGTTTATGGGGATTCTTTTCGTTTTTTTGGTTCTTTTTGTGCCCCAGGGGCTATCCGGGTTAATCCAGTCTCTCGTGGGTTATGTTAGAAGGGCCAAAACGGGGTAGGGAGTTGGGGCAGGGGATGGAGAAGATTCTCGAAATCAAAGACATCTATAAAGATTTTTCAGGCCTTCAAGTACTGACAGGGGTGAACTTTACGGTTAAAGCAAACGAGAAGCACGCTATCATCGGCCCCAATGGAGCAGGGAAGACGACCCTCTTTAATATTATCAGCGGTAAATATGAGCCTTCCGCCGGCTCTATTTTGTTCAAAGGGAAGGAAGTGGCCGGACTTCCCCCCTACGTTCTCAACCATCTCAGGATGAGCCGTTCCTTTCAAATCACGAACCTCTTCCAGAATCTAACGGTTTTTGAGAACATCCGTGCAGGGGTCAGGTCTCATGCCAGACTCCGTTACCATCTGTTTAAGACATTGGAGTACCATCCGGAAATTAACGCAAGGACAGGGCGAATCATCGAACAGGTGGGCCTTGACGAGGTCACCCATAGACCCGCTCATGAACTCTCCTATGGCCAGCAGCGCGCCCTGGAGATCGGCGTTGCCCTTTCTTCGGATCCCGAGTTGATTCTTTTAGACGAGCCGACTGCAGGGATGACCCGCGAGGAGACTGAAGAAACTGTCACGCTGATGCGGTCCGTCGTGGAGAATCGAACGTTAATGATCATCGAGCATGACATGGAGGTGGTCTTTTCTCTGGCGGACACGGTCTCGGTGCTGCACAACGGCACCATCCTGGCCAGCGGCAGACCGGAAGCGATTCGAATCGACCCGCGGGTGAAGGACGCCTATCTCGGGGAAGAATAGATGGTACTAAGAGTTGACAACGTTCACAGCTTCTACGGGAAGAGCCACGTTCTTCAGGGCGTCTCCATCCGCCTGGAGCAGGGAAACCTCGTGTGCCTCCTTGGTCGAAACGGTGTCGGGAAGACCACGACTCTCAAGAGCATCATGGGAATGGTCAGACCCGCAAGAGGATCGATTCTGTTCCGGGACAGGGAAATTGTCGGAAGGCAACCCTATGAGATTGCCCGGCTGGGGATAGGAATCGTCCCGGAGGAGCGGCGCATCTTCCCGAGTCTGACGGTCCATGAGAACCTTCTGATGGGGATCGTCAAGAGACCGGAAGGTTCTTCGGGGGGAGAGAGATGGTCTACGGAGAGAGTCTATGACCTCTTTCCGCGCCTCCGGGAAAGGATGAAGCAGAAAGGGGGCCATCTTTCGGGCGGGGAGCAGCAGATGCTAACCATGGGCCGTACCCTGATGGGGAACCCGGATCTGGCTCTGGTCGACGAGCCGACCGAAGGGCTGGCTCCTAAAATCGTCAAACTGGTCACGGAGGTCCTCTCCGCGATACACCGGTCGGGGACGACCCTCCTGCTCGTAGAACAAAACTACAAGAGCGCCATCAAGCTGGCGGAACGATTCTATATCATGAGCAAAGGGCAGATCGTATTCGAAGGAGGTGGTGAAACGCTCATCCAGGCCGAGGAAGTGAGGAAAAAGTACTTGGAGGTGTAGAAAAGAAGGAATCCGTTCAACCATTATGAAAAGGAGGGTCTATCCATGAGAAAATTCACTTTCGCATCTTTGATTCTATTGGCCGTCATCCTCTTGGCCTCGTTTCCTGTTACGGGCCGGGCCGCGGAAACCATCAAACTGGGGGTGACCGAACCCCTCTCCGGAACCTTCAAGAATATCGGAGAGCGCTACCTGGAAGGTGTCCAGTATGCGGCCAAGGTCCTCAATCAACAGGGAGGGGTTCTGGGGCGGCAGATTGAGGTAATCCCCATCGATTCGGAACTGAAGCCGGACGTCGTGACCCGAAAGTCCACGGCCTTGATCCTCAAGGACCAAGTCAAGTATTTCTGCGGGGGCACGGGAAGCTCTGTCGGAGCCGCCATGTCGACTGTCGCCGAACAGAACAATGCGGTCATGTTCTCCTATGGGATGGATGCGGCGAGCCTGACCGGGCAGAAGTGCAGCAAGAATTTCTTCCGGCCGGGCACCAACACGGACATGCACTCCTACGCCCTTGCCGCCTACATCGCCAAGAGCAAGTTTAAGAAGGTCTACTGCATCGGCCAGGATTATTCGTTCGGTTATGAATCGATCAAACCCTTTATCAGCAGGATCAAGAAACTGAACCCGTCTATTGAAATCGTAGCGGAGGTCTACCATCCCCTCGGAGAAAAGGACTTTGGCCCTTATGTCAGCCGGATCGTCGCTTCAGGAGCGGATCTCGTCTTTACGACGAGCTGGGGGAATGACCTGACCCTCCTCGTTAAACAGGCAAAACCCTTCGGATTGAAGGCCAAGTTTGCAGGCTACTACCTGAGCGACGAGGAGACCGTCTCCGCCATCGGCGAAAGTGAGTTGCTCGTCGGGAGCATCGCAAGCGAAACCTACATGCTCACCATTCCCACGGAAGAAAACAAAAGATTCATCGAGGGATACTACAAGGACAAGGGGTCCTATCCTTTCTGGCTTCGCGGAAAATCCTACAACGGCACGATGTTCTGGGCAGAGGCATTGAAAAGGGCCGGGAAAGATGACGTCTCCGCCGTCATCAAGGCGTGGGAAGGCCTTTCTTACAACGGAACCGGAGGAACGATGGTCATGCGCGCCTGTGACCACCAGGCTCAGGTGCCCATCTGGATCGCAGAGATCGTCCCTCAGAGCAAGTTCATGAAGCTTCCGTATGTGGGCGAACCGATCATGATCTCTGCAAAGGATATCGAAGTCTCTTGTGAAGATACGGGCTGCAAGATGAAGTAGGGCCCACGTTATTTTCTAACCCGGCGAGGTCCGAGAACATGGCCATCTTGATTACTGGGGGAAGCGGCTTAATCGGCGCTTCCCTCACGCGGATGATGATCGAATCGGGAGAGCACCCTGTTGTCTTTGATATTGCCCCCATTCACCCGGCCCTGAAAAGACTCCAATCAAGGTTCAGCTATTTCCAGGGATCTCTCGACCATTTACCGGAACTGTTGAACGTCATCAAGACGGAAACGATCGATGCGATCTTCCATCTCGGGGGGATGCTCTCTCTCCCTTCGGAGAGAAAACCTTGGGCCTCTTTTCAGGCCAATGTCGTTGGCACGTTCAATGTCTTCGAGGCTGCAAGGCTGGAAAAGGTAAAACAGGTCCTTTATAGCAGCACCATTGCGACTTACAGCAAGGATATCCTGTCGACCGTCATCGATGATTTTACCCTCCAGCGGCCCACGACGATGTACGGGGTGACGAAGGTCTTCGGAGAGCTTCTGGGGCGGGTCTATGCAAGGAAGTACGGGATCGATTTTCGGGGGGTCCGTTTTCCATCCGTGGTCGGACCAGGAGCAAAGACGGCTCACATGTCCATCTACCACGCATGGACCATTGAGGAGCCCCTGAAGGGCAACCCCTACGAAATCTATGTGGAGCCTGAAACGAGAGTCCCCGCCATCTATTTCAAAGATGCTGTCCGTGCCTTGTGGTTACTCTCCCAAGCGAAAAGGGAGGAGATCAAAACCATGGTCTATATTATTGCCGGCGTGACCCCTCCCTACTCTGCGAACGAGTTGGCAGAGGTAGTTCGCTCCAGGATTCCTGGTGCGCGCCTGATCTTTAAACCTGACCCCGATACCATGGAACTTGTCAGGGAAATCGGTACCCTCCGGTTTGACGAAGAGAGAGCCAGATCGGAATGGGGCTGGAAGCCCTCTTATACTCTTTCTCAGATGGTGGACGACTTTATCGAGGAATTTAGTCAGAACCCTTCCCTCTACGGGTAAACACCCTTAATGCTGCAGACCCGGATACGGTCAATCAACCCATTTCCCATGGTTTCAGAAGGCGGGCCTGGGTTGCCAGGCAGCGTAAACAGGTGAGATTCGTTTATCCAAATTCCGGAGAGGGAACCGACAGGATAATTGCATCGTCAAAGGGTTCTGCCCTGAAGCCTTCCTGAACGGGCAGACCGTATTTTGAAAGAAACAATTCTGCAAGGGGCGGGATAAGGAGGAGACACATATGAAAAAGGTAATCATCACTGCGGCCATCACGGGTTCTATCCATACCCCCTCCATGTCTCCTTATCTTCCCATTACCCCTGAACAGATTGCCGAAGAAGCCATCAAAGTCTACGACGCCGGCGGGGCCGTGGCCCACGTCCATGTCCGGGACCCGAAGACAGGGATTCCAAATGCCGATCAGGACGCCTATCGGGAAATTGCCATGGGGGTTAAGAAGAGATGCGATCTCATCCTCTGTTTCACGACAGGGGGACGCCTGGGCGAACCCGTGGAAAAAAGGCTGAGGGTAGTCTCATCCCTGAAACCGGAGTTGTCCTCGCTCAATGCAGGGTCATTGAATTTTGCACTTTTTCACGTCGTTGACAAGATCAAGGACTGGAAATTTCCATGGGAAAAGGAATACCTCGAGGGGACGGAAGACTTCATCTTTCCAAATACCTTCAAGACCATGCGTCAATATCTTTCGGTGATTGGCGAAAATGGGACAAAACCCGAATTTGAAATTTATGATGTGGGCATGATTAATAACGTCGCCTTCCTGATTGAAGCTGGATATGTTAAAAAACCCGTCTATCTGCAGTTTGTCTTGGGGATCCTGGGGGGCATTGCGGCCACCCCGCAGAATCTGACCTTTCTGGTGGAATCGGCCAAGGACGCCATTGGCGACTTCGAATTCTCTGTCTGCGCCGCTGGTAAAATGCAGTTTCCTCTCTGCACCCAGTCCCTTATTCTCGGTGGTCATGCCCGGGTTGGCTTGGAAGATAATCTCTATCTTGATAA
Organism: Thermodesulfobacteriota bacterium; assembly: GCA_035454825.1. GTDB lineage: Bacteria > Desulfobacterota > BSN033 > BSN033 > UBA1163 > DATIGG01. Next base: position 14,126 of record DATIGG010000115.1, read on the forward strand.
AGGGGTTATGGCCAAGAGCAATGCAGAGCAGGTGGCAAGGATCATTCGCATCGCCAGGGAACTCGGCCTTGAACCTGCCACCCCCAACGAGGCCAGAAAGATACTCAACCTGAAAGGACTCGAAAAGGTCAACTTCTAAGAGACGGTACAGGCCAAGGGTTCCTCGATCCCAGCCACCGGCCTTTCTCCGGCTCCTGAGGCTATCAATGGGGCAAGAGCCAATTGGAAGATATCTTAGCCCTCAATCATTTTTTCTAAATCCAAATCGGGTCCTTCCAGAGGGGCAAGGTGACGCCAATCCCTTTTTTTTTGGCCTCATCTAATATGAAAGACCCGAAAGCTACATCTTCGATTCCCATTCCAACCGTGTTGTAATAAATGAACTCCTCATTGTTCTCCCGGGCCTTCTTCTTGCCGATGATGATTTCACCGATCTCTGCATAAAAGTCCTTTTCTGTAATAAGCCCCTGCTCAAAAGCCAGATATACGGTCTGAAGTCCTCGATGATGAACCTCGGTCCATGAGTCAAGAACAATCTTATCTGCCTTTTTGACTACAGCCACCTCATCTTCATATCCGGCCATATGGATGAAGGTATGACCGGATTTCACCCAATCCGCCTTTACAATCGGGGCGTGGGCTGTTGTTACCGTAACGAAGAAGTCCGATTCTCGGACAGCCTCCTCTGCAGATTTAGCGGAAGAGCAAAGGATGTTCAATTTTGGGGACATCTCCTGACACCAGCTTTTCGACCGATCTGGAAGAAGGTCGGAGATGAGGATATGTTCGAGATGAGGAAAGACAATCCTTGCAGCCATGGCTTGAGTACGCGCCTGCACCCCTGCCCCAATAATGCCCATAATTCGACTGTCTCTGCGTGCCAAATACTTCATCCCCACCCCGCCTGTTGCCCCGGTCCTCATGGCCGAAATGATGGTTGAATCCATGATGGCTAAAGGGAGTTTCGTCTCAGGGTCATTCAGAATGAGAATTCCAGAGGCCCGTGGAAGATTGTGGGTTTTGGGATTGAGAGGACTTGAGCCGATCCATTTGATTCCGGCTTTGTTTACCTTACCGCCAAGGTAGCCTGGCATGGCGTTGATCCGTCCCTTGGTAGCTTCTGTCTCAGGATCCCCCCAACGGACCACGGTTTTCGATGGAAGGACCATGTCTCCGCGGGCATGGCAGGCCAAGGCCTCCTCCACAGCCTCCATGCACTTTTCCATATTCAACCCCCCTGCCGCAATGACATCCTCCTGGCTTAAATAGATAAACTCAGCTTTTGACATGGTTAAATTCCTCCGGGTTAGAGATGAATCTATAAACAAGCGATCGATCTTTACACATTTAGTCACAGTCTGTCCATAAATTGCGGTTTTCACAAAAAGTTGTCATTCCGGCGAAGCCGGAATCCAGTGTTTTCAAAGGTTTCTGGATGCCGGATCAAGTCCGGCATGACGGATTGACAGAGTTTATGGACAGACTCTAGTTAGTGCCTTTTGTTAAGATGGCCTCTCCTTCTTCACCGATAGAGATGGCATGCCACTCCACGGTCTGGTGAGACGGATTTCCACTCCGGGTATTCCTTATCGCATGGAGAGAAGCGTTCCGGGCAGCGGGGATGGAAGTAACAACCGTTGGGTGTTCGAATGGCGGATGCCACTTCTCCTTCAAGCCTCACAAAATCATGTCTTGCCCTTGGATCAGGGATCGGAGAAGCAGCAAGCAAGACGCGTGTATAGGGATGAAAGGGTTCATCAAAAAGCTGTTCCCGGGGTCCTTGTTCTGCGATTCGGCCCAGATACATGATGGCTACACGATGGCAAAAATAGCGGACCACTGCAAGGTCGTGTGAAATGAAGATATAACTCAGGTCATATTCCTTCTGGAGTTTCTCCAACAACATGAGGATCTGAGATTGGATCGAAACATCGAGGGCCGAGACCGGTTCATCCGCAATGATCAGTTCAGGCCGGAAGATCAGCGCGCGCGCAATAGCGATCCGCTGCCTCTGCCCTCCACTGAACTCGTGGGGAAATTTGTCGAGGGTTTCGGGGGGAAGTCCTACCTCTTCAAGTAATTGAGAGATTCTTAACTGAATCTGTTCCCTACTTCCAAGTTTGTGAACATAAAGGGGCTCCTGAAGGGTTTTTCCAATTTTTCGGCGAGGGTTCAAGGAAGAAGAAGGATCCTGGAAGATGATCTGTAACTTTTGACGGACTTGTTTCATCCTGGTCTTATCCGCTTTCAGGATGTCCTCTCCGTTGAGAAGGACCTGGCCCGCATCAGGGTCAACCAGTCTGAGAATGGCTCTTCCGACCGTCGATTTTCCACAACCCGATTCCCCGACCAGTCCAAAGGATTCCTTCTTCCTCACCTCAAACGATACTTGGTCAACGGCCTTTACAGTCAACTTGACAGGATTCGGGAATCCCTTCCTGACCGTAAAGAATTTCTTCAGGGAATCAACCTTCAAAAGGAGTCTATTTTCAGATGAATCATTTTGGTTTGACATATTCTTCACAATTGGAAATCCGAAATTCGAAACCTCACCCTCCTCTGACCCAGCACCGGACGAAGTGATCCGGGACGTCATGAATTGGAATAAGATCGGGGTCTTGCTGCTCACAGGTTTCCCTTTTCAGCAGACATCTTGTGGCATAATGGCATCCTTGAGGCATTCGGTCAATGGAAGGCACCTGCCCCGGAATGAACGAGAGTTTCTGGAGGGTTCGATCGATCCTCGGGACAGAACTTAGAAGCGCTTCCGTATAGGGATGCACGGGGTGATCGAAGAGGTCGTTCACACCTGAGATCTCGACGATTTCTCCGCCATACATAATGGCCACCCGGTCGGCGATCCTCGCGACGATTCCGAGGTTGTGGGTGATGAAGATCATGGACATTTTTCTTTCCTGCTTCAAATCCGCCAGGAGAGAAAGAATCTGGGCCTGAATGGTCACATCAAGGGCAGTTGTTGGCTCGTCTGCCATGATGATGTCTGGCTGACAAGCCAAAGCCATGGCAATCATGACGCGCTGCCTCATGCCGCCGCTAAACTGGTGCGGATAGTCGCTAAACCGATTCTCTGCCGAGGGGATTCTGACCTGCCTCATGATCTCCAGGGCCTTTTCTTTGCCATCCTTCTTAGAGATGCTCTGGTGGTAAAAAAGGGGCTCGGTGATCTGCAAACCTACGGTCAGAACCGGGTTGAGGGAGGTCATCGGTTCCTGAAAGATCATGGCCATCTGGTTTCCACGTATCTTTCGCATCCTGTCTTCTGAGAGTTCAAGCAGGTTTTTCTCCTTGAAAAGGATCTGCCCTGAAGTGATTCGACCTGCCGGTTCCGGGACCAGACGCATGATGGAAAGGGCTGTAATGGATTTCCCGCACCCCGATTCCCCCACCAGCGCAAGGGTTTCATTCTCCGAGAGGTGAAAACTGATATTCCGGATGGCCGGAAATATGCCTCTCCGGATCTTAAAGGAGGTGGTAAGGTCCTTAACAACAAGTAAATGACAGATGGGATCCAATTCTTCTACTCTACCCTGAAATAAATCACACGCAGTGATTATGAGTCTCTCAATTTGGGGTCGATAGCGTCCCGGAGACCATCTCCAAGCAAATTAAAGGCAAATACTGTTATCAGGATAAAGGCCCCGGGAAAGATAGAGACCCACGGTGAATCGAGAATCTTTTCAAACCCCTCGCGGACCATGCCTCCCCAAGTGGGGGTGGGTGGCGGAACCCCCAGACCAATAAAACTAAGAGAGGCTTCGATCCTAACCGCTGTGGCAATCCAGAGGGATCCCATGACCAGCACATCGCCCAGGATATTTGGAAGAATGTGGACGAGCATGATGCGCAGGTCAGAAAATCCCATGGCTCTGCAAGCCTCTATGTAATCACGCTCTTTGATCGAGACCGTGGGAGCCCGAGCAATACGGGCAAACCTTGGGGCAACGGTGATGGAAATTGCAATGGTGAGATTGACCAGGCTCGGACCAAGGGCAGCCACGACAAACAATCCCATGAGCAGTGTGGGAATAGACATGAAGACATCCATCACCCTCATGATGACATTGTCCCATAATCCTCCCCGGTAACCAGCAAAAATCCCAAGCATTCCTCCGATCAGCATTCCGAGGAGGACAGAGATCGTTCCCAAGGACAGGGAGATTCTTGCCCCCCAGACGATTCTTGAAAAGATGTCGCGGCCGTACTCGTCTGCTCCCAGCCAGTATTTTGTGGTAGGGGATTTAAGCCGGTCGACGATGTGTTGTTCCACCGGATTGAAAGGTGAGATGACCGGAGCCAGGAGAGCCATCAGGATGAGTAGGCATAATATGACAACGCCGATCCAGGAGATCTTATTCCGGTTGAAGGTATAGACGAGTTCGGATAAAAATGATTTCCAGGCGCTTGGGCGGTTCTCCTTCATGAATACTTCACCCTCGGATCCGAAAACCCATAAGTCAAATCGGTAATCAGATTGGTTAGTACGATGATGAACCCATAGACAACCATGAGGCCCTGCAACATAGAATAATCCCGCTGGTTCAAAGCGCCGATGATCAGTTTGCCCAGACCGGGCCGGTTGAATACAATCTCCGTTAGAACCGAATTTCCCACAAGGACACCCAGGTAAAGCCCAATGACCGTGATAATGGGAATCATGGCGTTTCGAATAGCATGCCGAAAAAGGACGACGATCCCTGGTAACCCTTTCGCTTTGGCTGTCCGGATGTAGTCTTCCCGGAGGACCTCCAGCATGGAGGAGCGGGTTGCACGGGTGACATAGGCCACCATGATCAGGCCCAGATTCACGCCCGGCAGGATCAGATGGTGAAGCCTCTGTATAGGATTGGTGAGATCGCCACCGCTCAGTACCGGAAACCATCCAAGTTGGAGGCCGAAAATGATGATGAGCAGGATGGCAGAGTAAAAAGCGGGAAACGAGAGACCAAACAATGAGGCGATACGGGTGACAAAGTCGATCGTCGAATTTCGATACACTGCGGTAAGGACCCCCAAGGGGACACCGAAAACAACCCCGATGATAATCCCTGCTATCGTGAGATCGATGGTATAGGGAAGGACGTTCATAACTTCCTTCATGACAGATGTTCCGCTCACCAGCGACATCCCTAAATTACCCTGGATGGCATTGAGTACGAAATCGAAATATTGTTTGGCGAGGGGCTGGTTGAGACCCAACTTCTGGCGGAGGTTATCCAGGGCCTCCTTACTGGCAGAATCTCCCAGAATGACTGTCGCTGGATCGCCCGGGATCACCCGCGCGATCAAAAAGACAATCGTCAGCACCGCAAAAATGGTAGGAATGGCAAGGAGTAAACGTTTGACGACGAATTTAACCATAGGGATCAATATTCCCGAGAGGTTTATTTAAGACGGGTCGTTTCACTGATCACAGGTCCGAGATTGAGTGACCCTGTCAATAGGTGACCATAATCGAGGTTCGCCTTGCGGGCCCAGACCTGCTTGAGCTCGAAAACAGGAATGGCGGTGCATTCCGTCATGATCTTCTGCTGAGCAATTTTCCATAGTTCCAGCTGCTTCTTGGGATTGGACTCGGAACGTGCCGCGTCGATTTCCTGATCGACATTCTTTGTGTGAGAAAAATTCGTGACAGCGGTTGGAGTTCCAATGATGCTTTT
>DATIGG010000116.1:0-6218 GCA_035454825.1 Thermodesulfobacteriota bacterium
AGATTGTATAAAAGAGCCCCCGGACCTAAGCTATTGAGAAGCGATTGAACCCATGGATGGGAGTCCAGCCAGGGTTTAGGTACAAAGTTGGCAATCGTCAGGGGGAACATCAGGATCGACGAGGCAAAAATCGGAGGAATAACCCCTGAGGTATTCAGTTTAAGGGGAAGATGGGTGCTTTGCCCCCCATAGACTCTTCTTCCCACGATTCGCTTGGCATACTGGACAGGGAGCCTCCGTTGACCAGTCTCCACAAAGATAATGACTGCCACCACCAAGACCATCAGAACAAGCAGAAAGAGGATCGTGATGATACTGATCTGGCCTACCCGGAAGAGTTCAAGGGTACTGGCAATCGCGTTCGGCATCCGGGCGACAATGCCTGCAAAGATAATCAGGGAGATGCCGTTTCCAATCCCTCGCTCGGTAATCTGTTCACCCAGCCACATGATGAAAGCGGTCCCTGCGGTAAGGGTAACCACGGTCAGGAGTCGGAAGGACCACCCGGGTATCAGAACGATCATCTCGCCTGCAGCTCCCCTCATATTTTCCAGTCCCACAGCGATTCCAAATCCCTGGATCATGCTGAGCACCACGGTTCCATAACGGGTATATTGAATGATTTTTTTCCGGCCTATCTCGCCCTCCTTTTGAAGGCGGTCGAGATAGGGGATAACCACCGTCAGAAGCTGGAGGATGATTGAGGCGCTAATATAGGGCATGATGCCCAAGGCAAAGACCGAAAGTCTTTCGAGAGCCCCACCCGAAAACATGTCAATCAGACTGAAAAGTGTCCCTTTCGCCTGGGCGAAAAAAGAGGCTAATGCATCTCCGTTGATCCCGGGTGTCGGAATGTGAACACCGATCCGATAGGCAGCCAGAAGGGCGAAGGTCCACAGGATCCTTCTCTTCAACTCGGGAATCTTAAAGATGTTTTGGGCCCCTGAAATCATGAACCGATAACCTCCACCTTCCCAGAAGCAGCCTCAACCTTTTGAAGGGCAGCCTTACTGGCTTGATGAACCCGAATCGTTAACGGATGCTCCAGTTCCCCGTCAGAAAGAAGTTTGATGGCCTCTCCCTTCTTCCGGAGGAGCCCCGATTGAAACAACAGTTCAGGTTCCACGACGGTATCTTTTGGATAACGATTAAGGTCTTTGAGGTGGAGGATGACGAATCGTTTCTTAAAGGGAGGTCGGAACCCCCTCTTGGGAAGACGTCGCTGCAAGGGCATCTGTCCGCCCTCAAATCCAGGTCCTGTCCCTCTTCCTGCACGGGCATTCTGACCTTTGGCTCCTTTGCAGGCTGTCTTGCCGTGGCCAGAGCCGATCCCTCTTCCCACCCGTTTACTCTTCTTCCTTGATCCCTCTGGCGGTTTTAGTTCTTCAAGTTTCATTCCGGTTCCCTCTTCATTATTCCACGACTTCCAATAGATGATGCACACGCTTGATCATTCCTCGAATCTCGGGGCGGTCCGGCAGGGCGAGCGCTTGATTCAGTCGTCTGAATCCAAGACCCTTGATGGTCTCTTTTTGATAGGCCGGTTGTCCAATAGCGCTCTTTTTCCATCGAACTCGAATCATCTTCTCCATAGTAGATCCCTTAACTTTCTTCCCCTCTTTGTTGCCTCTTCTCCATCACCTCTTCAGGAACCTTCAATTGGGTGAGGGCCTGCAAGGTGGCCTTGATGAGATTATGAGGATTGGTTGATCCGAGTGATTTGGTCAGAATGTTTTCAATCCCCGCGGACTCCGCAATCGCCCTGACCGAGGCACCGGCGATTACGCCCGTTCCATCAGAAGCCGGTTTGAGCAGGACTCTCCCTGCCCCGAACCTTCCAACCACCTCGAAAGGGATGCTCTTGTTGACGATCGGAACCTTGATTAAATTCCGCTTCGCATGTTCGATTCCTTTGCGGATGGCCTCAGGAACCTCGTTGGCCTTCCCCAGGCCACTCCCTACATGGCCCTTTCCATCTCCCACGACCACCAGGGCACTGAAACTGAATCGCCGACCTCCCTTGACCACCTTGGCGACTCGGTTAATATGAACCACTCGGTCCGTCAATTCTAATGTGCTTGGATCAATCTTCGGCAATGTCCGTCCCTCCTGGGCAATCCTAATTAAAAGATGAGTCCCTTGGCTCTTGCAGCCTCCGCCAGCGCTTTGATTCGGCCATGGTAGAGGTACCCGTTTCGGTCAAAGACCACTTTCTGGATACCTTTTTCGAGGCATTTCTGGGCAATCAGTTCTCCGACTTCCTTCGCTGCATTCACATTCCCTGAATATTTGATTTTCTCTCGAAGCTCTGGACTCAACGTGGAGGCACTGGCCAACGTTTTTCCCTCGATATCGGCGATCGCCTGGACATAGATGTGCCTGAGACTCCGAAAAACATTGAGACGGGGCCGTTCGGGGGTCCCCCGGATCCGGCTTCTCACCCTTCGTTTTCTTTTCGATCGGCTTATCTCCTTAAGGTTCTTCAAAGCTTCTCCTCCCTGCCTGCCGGCAGGCTGGCCTGCCTGCGTCTGCCTGTCCCCTGCCTGGTAGCAGTCCTGGCGGGCTTTTAGGCTTTGGTCTTCCCTACCTTTTTGCGAATCCGCTCTCCCACATACCGGATCCCCTTCCCCTTATAAGGTTCAGGGGGTTTGATCGCCCGAAGCTTGGCGGCGATGGTGCCGACCTGTTGTTTGTCGATCCCCCTGATGGTAATCAGGGTTTGCTTTTCAACCTCCGCGCGAATATCCTCAGGGAGGGGGAACGAAATGGGGTGGGAGAATCCCAGGCTCAGTTTGAGCCCCTTCCCTTCTGCATCGGCCCGGAAGCCAACCCCGACGATCTCCAGTTTTCTCTCAAATCCCTGGGTCACGCCCGTGACCATATTGGCGATCAGGCTTCGCGTGAGTCCTTGAAGGGATCTTGAGGCCCGTTGATCGTTCGGACGATGAACAAGGATTTTACCCCCGTCCAAGGAAACCGTAATCCCTTGGGGAAGAAGATAAAGAAGGTGACCTTTCGGACCGGTCACTTCCACCTTCGGGGTGCCACAAGAGACTTTCACCTCTTTGGGGACAACGATGGGCATTCTTCCAATTCGAGACATACAATGAACCCCATTTCAGATTTTAGATTTGAGATTCCAGATTTTTCAATCTGCGATCCGCAATCTGAAATCTGCAATCAAGAATTACCATACGTGGCATAAGACTTCTCCGCCCACGTGGACCTTTCGGGCAGACCTATCCGTGAGAACACCCTTGGGAGTCGAGAGGATGGATATCCCTAACCCGCCCATGACAGAGGGGATCTGATCGCTCCTCGTATAGATCCTTCGTCCCGGCTTACTGACCCGCCGGAGATGGATGATTCCTTTCCGGCTTTCATCGTACCTGAGAAAAACGCGTATCAGTTCGTGCTGTTGATCATCCGTAATCACCTTAAAGTTCTTGATGAACCCTTCCTCTTTCAGAATCTTGGCGACCTCTCGCTTGAGTTGAGAAGAAGGGATGTCCACCTTTTCGAATTTTGCTTTAGATCCGTTCCGAATTCGGGTGAACATATCGGCCAATGGATCGGTCATGGACATACAAACCCCCGTATTCTATCACCAACTGGATTTAATCACCCCGGGGATCTCACCCCGGGAGGCATACTTTCTCAGACAGAGACGGCACATATTAAATTTGCGATAATAGGCCCTCGGCCTTCCGCAGAGAGGACATCGATGGTATTGACGCACCTTGAATTTCTGTGGCTGCTTTGCCTTAATCATCAACGATAATTTTGCCAATGTCTTCCTCCCCTCATGAATGATTGATAGAGGATTGAGGCCAGCGGGTTAAGGCCAAATTCTTTGCCTTCGGCCTACAGCCTCACGCCTTCAGTGAATCAATTTCTGAAGGGCATTCCTAAGAGCCGGAGCAATTCCTTTCCTTCTTCATCGGTCTGGGCCGTTGTCACGATGACGACGTTCATCCCCTTTACTTTGTCGATCTTGTCATAATGGATTTCGGGAAAGATCAACTGTTCCCGAATCCCAAGAGCGTAATTCCCTCTCCCATCAAAAGACTTTCCGGAGACACCCTTAAAATCCCTCACCCTCGGAAGGGCCGTATTGACAAGGCGGTTGAAGAATTCGTACATCCTCTCCTTCCGTAGGGTCACCCTACAGCCAATGGAAAGCCCCTTTCGGAGTTTGAATTGGGCAATCGATTTCTTAGCCTTGGTGATGACGGGTTTTTGGGCCGTAATGGCACTCATCTCCTGGGCTGCAGAATCGAGGATCTTGATATTCTGGATGGCTTCCCCTAATCCCATGTTGACGACAATCTTTTCCAGGCGAGGAACCTCCATCACATTCTTATAGTTAAACCGCTTCATGAGGGCGGGGATAACGTTCTGCTGATAGTTCTTCTTGAAGTTGGCCATACGATCACCTATTTGTCAAAAATTTCTCCACATTTCCGGCAGTACCGTGCCTTCTTGGTTCCCTCCACGACCCTGTGTCCGATCCGAACCGGTTTATTGCACTTTTCGCAGAGAAGCATCACGTTGGAGATATGGAGCGGTGCCTCTTTTTCGAGGATCCCTCCTTGTCTCTGTTTGCCATGGGGACGGGTATGCCGCTTGATGAAGTTGATCTTTTCCAGGATCACTTTCTCTTTCTCCGGGATGACCCTCAGGATGCGGCCACTCTTCCCCTTCTCTTTGCCGTTAATGACCATGACCAAATCATTTTTCTTGACATGAAATTTCGAAACGATCATCTTGAATGCCTTCTTTCTTAGAGAACCTCCGGTGCCAGGGAGACGATTTTCATAAACCGCTTGGCCCGAAGCTCCCTCGCTACAGGACCAAAGATTCGGGTCCCAATCGGTTCTCCTTGGGGGTTGATCAGAACGGCCGAGTTATCATCGAATTTAATATAGGAGCCGTCAGACCGCTTCACTTCTTTCCTGGTCCGAACGATCACTGCCCGAACCACATCCCCTTTTTTAATCTTCGAATTGGGCAAGGCGTCCTTGACTGAAACAACGATGATGTCCCCGAGGGTTGCATACTTCCGTCTGGTGCCCCCGAGGACTTTAATGCACCCTAATTTTTTCGCTCCAGAATTATCAGCTGCTTCAAGAATCGTACGCATCTGGATCATTCGAGACTCCTATGCCCTAACGGGAATGTGGAACGAGGAGCATAGAGCGTGGGTTTCAACACCCTTTTCCACCTTCCCTATCCCATCGACTGATCAAGCGGCCCGTTCAAGGATTTCCTTGACGCGCCAACGTTTCTCTTTACTTAGCGGTCGGGTTTCAATCAGCAGAACCTTATCTCCCACGTGACACTCGTTCTTTTCATCATGGGCCTTGACCTGAGTCCTCTTCCGGATATATTTCTTATAGACGGGTTGAAGGACCAGACGGTTAACCCTCACCACAACGGTCTTATCCATTTTATCGCTGGAAACCACCCCCGTTAATGTCTTCTGTTTTCCTCTTTCTCCCATAGGCTCTATTTCCCTTTGCTGAGACCCTTCTCTCGAAGGATCGTTTTCACCCTTGCGACATCCCGCTTCACCTGAGGGACCCGCATCACATTTTCGAGCTGCCCGGTCGCCTGTTGAAAACGAAGATTGAAGAGCTCTTCACTGAGTTCCCTCTCCTTTTCAAACAACTCTCCTTCGCTGAGAAGACGAAGATCTTTCGCTTTCACTTTCATAGGCGGTCCTCCCTTGAAACGAACTTCGTTGGGATGGACAATTTATGAGAGGCCAGACGGAAGGCTTCTCTCGCCCTCTCTTCCGGAATCCCTTCCATCTCATAAAGAATTCGCCCGGGTTTGATCACAGCCACCCAGTCCTCTGGAGGCCCCTTTCCTTTTCCCATCCGGGTCTCCGCAGGTTTCTTGGTAATGGGTTTATCTGGGAAGATACGGATCCAGATTCTTCCAGTCCGCTTGATAAAGCGAGTCATTGCAATTCGGGCCGCCTCAATCTGCCGGGCCGTCATCCAACCACAGGATGTGGCCTGGAGCCCGAAGTCTCCAAAATTGAGGCTATGGCCCCGACTGGCTTGCCCCCTCATCCTCCCCTTCATCTGTTTTCGATACTTGGTCTTTTTTGGCATCAACATGACTGGTTCCCTCTTTCCCGATTAGGCGGCGAGTTCTTCGCCCTCCTTGGTCGGGAAAACCTCTCCTTTAAAAATCCAGACCTTCACGCC
>DATIGG010000117.1:0-10010 GCA_035454825.1 Thermodesulfobacteriota bacterium
CATGAGATGGGCTTGAATGGTATTATGAGAGGCCAGAGAGAGTACCAGATGAAAATCCGCATCTGATTTGTAGGAAAATATTCTTTCCTCCAGTTCCTTTCCCATTGCTTTAATGATTTTTGCAAGGGATTCGATATCACTTTCCGTGGCTTGACTTGCCGCATGAGAAGCTGCCCAGGTCTCAAGCCCCTTTCTCACCTCGATTAGATCGAAAACCTTGTTGATATTCTCCTTAATCATCACGTTGAGGGGGTCCCTGACCCGGTCCGCCACGACTGATCTTATAAGAGTTCCTCCCCCCTGCCGTATCTCAACAAACCCCAGACTTTCCAAAGAATTAAGGGCTTCCCTTAAGGAAACACGGCTGACGCCTAATTCTTTGATGAGTTCCCTTTCAGGCGGGAGTTTGTCGCCCGGCTTTAATTTTCCTTCCAGGATCGCGGTCTTGATCTGATCAACAATCTCCTCAGAAATCTTTCGAATTTTAATTTGTTTAAACATAAACTATCCTTTGATCATTTGGTCTTATTATATGACAATTCTCATAAAATGCAATATAATGAAATCGCAAAAAGTCGAAAAAGACTAGTGATCGTCATTCAGGCGAAAGCCTGAATCCAGTGTTTTCAGATGGTTACAAAGGTACTGGACACCGGTTTTCACCGGTGAGACGACTTTTTGCGAGATCATCAAATATTGATAGTTATATAAAAAGTCAAAAATCCGTCACTCCGGCGAAGACCGGAGTCCAGAGCCATTGAAATAACAGCATTCCTGCTCTCGGAGGAATGAAGAAATGGAGAAGAATTGACTTTTTACGAAACCATCAATATTCAACTTAGAGCGCAGATCTTGACAAGAAATGTAATTGGTATGATAATGAGACCAATTATTTCTTGGAGGTTCCTTTATGCCTAAAATGACCGCTATGGATGCCGCAGTGAGTATTTTAGTGGACGAAGGAATAGAGGTCATCTTCGGGATTCCGGGCGCCGGAATTCTTCCTTTTTATCAATCCCTAATGAAATCCGGCCAGATAAGACACTATATTGCACGGCATGAGGAGGGGGCCATTCATGCTGCGGATGGCTACGCTCGCGCCTTAGGAAGGGTAGGGATGTGCGCGTCAACCTCCGGTCCGGGGGCCAGCAACTTTGTCACCGGCCTTTACACGGCCCAGGTCGATTCCATTCCCATCATTGCGATCACCGGTCAGAATGTGAGGGCTCAATTGGGGAAAGAAGCCTTTCAGGCTGTTGATATTGCCGAGGTGGTTAAACCTGTCACCAAGAAAAGTTATTGTGTAAAAGAATCTGCCCAGGTGCCGTGGGTCTTTCGAGAGGCGTTTCGCATTGCTCAGGAGGGGCGGCCGGGTCCGGTGTTGATCGACTTGCCTTTGGACGTTCAAAAGGGAGAGATCGAATACGACCCTTCCATCGATTCGAAACTGGGGTTTATGAAACCTTCTCCGAATCCAAAGAAGATCAAGAAGACCCTTGAGATGTTATTGAGCGCTAAGAACCCTGTCCTTCTGTTAGGAGGCGGGGTCATTATTGCTAACGCAACCCATGAATTTTTGGCCTTTGCTGAATTTCTCCAAATTCCGGTCGTCACCACTTACATGGGAAAGGGAGGAATTCCTCCAAACCATCCTCTCTATGCCGGCCAGGTAGGGATTCAGTGCAATACCTGCTTTGGGAATAAAATTTTTCTTGAATCCGACCTGGTTCTTGGAATAGGATGTCGTTTCAATGATAGGCACACCGGGGCCCTTGATGTCTATATGAAGGGAAGAAAATTCATCCATGTCGATATCGATCCGATGCAGATCGGCAAAATTATTCCCCCTGAATTGGGTATTGTCTCCGACGCAAAGCTGGCCCTTGAGGCATTGCTTCACAAGGCTCAGGAAATGATCCCATCTCGAAGTCCCTCTGAGAGAGTGAAGAAACTCCCGGAAATGAGAAAAGAATTGGCCAGGAAAATGGACTTCGATGAAATTCCAATCAAACCTCAGCGGGTTTTTAAAGAGATTAACGAGTTTTTTGACGAAGAGACGATCTTTGTTACCTGTATCGGGCTCAATCAGATCTGGTCCGGCCAGCTTCAAGAAGTCTATAAGCCCCGACATTACCTCGATTGCGGTGGGGCCGGACCTTTGGGCTGGGACCTTCCTGCAGCCATCGGAGCGAAGATCGCCCGGCCTGATAAACGGGTTGTCCAGGTCGTGGGCGATTATGGATTCGAATTCTGCTCTGAAGAGCTTGCGATGGCCTGCATGTATGAGATTCCTATCCTTACCCTGATTGTGAATAATGGTTATCTCTCCCTGATTCGACAGGCTGAAAAATACGGTTACAATATGAATTATGAGGTCTCCATCTGGTATGAGGGTGAGAACAAAAGGATCGATTTTGTCAAATTCGCGGAGGCCTTTGGTGCCCGCGGAGAACGTGTGGAAGGACCGGATGAGATCAAACCTGCCATCCAGCGATCCCTGCAATGGATGGAAAAGACAAAAAAGCCTGCGCTGATTGACATTATCGTTGAGCGAGAGACGGACGCCTCCATGGGAGCCAGCATCGACGCAGTCAGGGAGTTCGAGGATGAGCAGGAGGAGGCGAAGAAGAAAGCCAGGCTGAGAAAGGTGGCCTGAAAGGAGGATTCATGGACAGTGAAAGATTAATTCATTCCCTGGGCCAGATCGTGGGTGAGGACAACGTCCTCAGTTCTGAGACCGATCTGGCTGTCTATGGCTATGATGCCTCTCTCTTCAGCGCCAGGCCTGAGGCGGTTGTCCTGCCCAGGTCAACCGGAGAGGTTTCAGCGGTCTTGCGTCTTGCCTACCAAGAGAAGATTCCCTTTGTGGCCCGGGGATCAGGCACAAACCTGAGCGGAGGCTCTATCCCTGCCCGGGGCGGAATCGTCCTCCACTTTTCGAAGATGAACAGGATTCTCGAAATCGATCTCGAGAATCAGAGGACCGTCGTCGAGCCAGGAGTCTTCAACCTCGATCTCCAGAATGAACTCTCCCGGTATGGTTACTACTATGCCCCGGATCCTGCCAGTCAGAAGGTTTCAACCATGGGTGGAAACCTGGGTGAGAACTCAGGGGGGCCCCACTGTCTTAAATACGGTGTGACCACCAACCATGTCCTGGGCGCGGAGGTGGTGCTTCCCAATGGGGAGGTCATCTGGACAGGAGGCAAGGCCTGCGACAACCCGGGCTATGACCTGATTGGCGTCCTGGTGGGTTCCGAAGGGACCTTCGGGATCGCTACAAAACTGATCTTAAGGATCATGAGAAAACCTGAAGCGGTCCAGACCTTCTTAGCTATCTACGATTCACTGGAGGATGCGGGGAATACGGTATCCGCGATTATTGGCGCAGGCATCATTCCAGCGACCCTGGAGATGATGGATCGTCTCGTGATCAAGGCGGTCGAAGATTCGATCCATGCAGGATATCCTCTCGATGCAGAAGCTGTCCTCATCATTGAACTCGATGGAATTAAAGACGGGATGGACAGGATGGGTCAGAGGATTATTGAAATCTGCAAAGCGAACCATGTCCGGGAGGTGAAATTGGCGACCTCTGAGGCAGAGCGGATGAGGCTCTGGGCCGGAAGAAAAGGCGCATTCGGGGCGGTGGCCCGACTGCGGCCCAATTACCTTGTCTGCGATGGGACAGTCCCCAGGACAAAACTGCCTGTCGTCCTGAAGAAGGTGGTTGAGATTGGAAAAAATTATAGACTTGAGATCGGTAATGTTTTCCATGCAGGAGATGGTAATCTCCACCCTCTCATTCTCTTTGATGCCAGAAATGAAGATGAGCTTAAAAGAGTCCATCTGGCTGGGGCAGAGATCCTCAGGGCTTGTGCGGATGCAGGCGGAACGATCAGCGGAGAACATGGGGTGGGAACAGAGAAGATCCGTGAGATGACATTTGTCTTTTCTCCGGATGATGTGAATGCTATGAAAAAGGTGAAGATGGCCTTTGACCCGGATCAGATCTGTAATCCAGAAAAGGTCCTTCCCGAAGGGAGCGCAAAAGGAATCATAGGGTAACCCTTTGTCCCGGGCGCGATTTGGAACAGGGTAGTCTCCCCTCCGAAACCTTGAAAAGCGGATCTTTGGAGGCGGGTCAACCGAGGGATGTTGCTGAATGGGCCGTTTTGATGGCATCTGCCCCATGGCTCATGGCTCAAATGTGCCGCCTCAAGTTTTCTCCGGAGAGACCACCCTGTTCCTGCGGATAGATGCATAACTGAGGGAATAAATCGAAGGAGAAGCCTCATGAGCGGGAATGGGAAGATAGAGAATGAACTGGCTGAAATTGTAGGTTCTTCCGGTCTAATTGGTGAGGGTTCTGCCTCGGAACCATTTGCAGTTGAAGGCCTTTTTCCGAAATGGGCCCTCTTTCCAAAGACAAGGGAAGAGGTCAGAGGAATCGTGAGTCTCTGCCAGAAGGAATCTCTCTCAATCATTCCGAGAGGAAATGGAACAAAGATGGGCATGGGAGGGGTCCCTCGGCGCGCAGACCTTTTAATTTCAACGGGACACCTGAATCGGGTGGTTGATAAAGACTGCGAGAACCTGACATTGACCCTCGAAACAGGAGCCCCCTTATCCGATGTCCAGCAGCAATTGCGCAAAGAAGGAATTGGTTACTTCATCCCCATTGATCCTCCCTATACCGAGAGAGCAACCCTTGGAGGCATTCTTGCCACGAATTCGAGCGGGCCGAAGCGCCTCCTTTATGGAACAGCGAGGGACCTTGTCCTGGGGATGAAGGTTGTTACGGCAGATGGAAAGCTGATCTCCTGCGGCGGGAAAACGGTCAAAAACGTCTCCGGGTACGATATGACTAAACTCTTCATCGGGTCCTTCGGGACACTGGGGGTCATCATCGAAGCCACGCTCAGGCTTCTGCCTCTGCCGGAACGGGAACAAACGGTCGTTGCTGCCTTCTCAAACCCTGAAAAGATCTTCCAGGTTGTAAAAGAAATTTTGAAATCACAGTTGATTTCCTCTTCATTGGAAGTCTTGAATCCAAGAATGGCGGAAGAGATTGCCAAACCCCTCATCACAGTGGGCGATTATGCCCTGGCCATTGGATTCGAGGGGGTGACCGAGGCTGTTCAAAGGCAGGTAGACGACGTCCGTGAGGTCTGTAGCCGATTCCATTCTAACAAGGTGGAATTATTGGGAGGAGATGAACAAGAGGGTCTTTGGAAAGCGATTCGGGACAGTAGCCCGATCTTGCAGGCCCGGTATCCCAAATGTGTGGTCACGAAGATCAATGTCCCCATCTCGCAGACACCTCAGGCCTTTGCCCTTTCAGAAGCCATCGCTGCGAAGGAAGGATATGCTTGCGCCGTTTCGAGTCATGCCGGGAACGGAATCATTTTTGTGACCTTTCCTTTCGAGGAGATGAAGACGGAATCGGATCAGGTAGCCCGAACGATTCATCAACTCACAGAAAAAGCGGTTGAGATGGGTGGGAACCTGGTTGTCGAGGCTGCCCCTGTCTCGATCAAGAAACAGATCAATGTATGGGGGCAGGAAGGTTCGGATGTCCCCGTTTTTCGCCAGCTCAAATCTCAACTGGATCCTTCATCTCTCTTCAACCCGGGTAGATTCGTGGGAGGTCTTTGATGGAAGCAATGGAACTGAAGAATGAGGTCTATGAGGAAGTGTCAAAATGCAACAAATGCGGGTTCTGCCTGCCCTCGTGTCCGGTCTTTCTGGCCACAGGAATAGAGACCTATGCGCCCAGAGGCAGAAATGCCATCACTCGATCCATCGTCGAGGGAAAACTGAAAGTGAGCCCTCAGGTCGAGAAGTCGATCTATCAGTGCATCGGCTGTAAGGCCTGTGTCGAGGCCTGTTTCCCTGCGGTTCGAACGAATGATGTCGTGGTCACCTTCCGGAAGAGGCTGGCCTCCATGGGATCCATGCCTGAGATCCACAAGGTATTGCTGGACAATATTCGACGATTCGGGAACCCTCTGGGAGAGGCAAAGGAGAAACGAACAGAGATCTATCCGAAATCCTATGAGGATAAACAGGGCGAGGCCCTTCTTTTCCTTGGCTGCGTTCCCTCTTATCAAGACCTCCACATTGTTCCAAGTACCATGGAGATTCTGAAACAGGCCTCTGTCTCATTTTCGGCCCAGGGGACGGAGGAGCTCTGTTGCGGCTATCTTGCCTATCTGGTTGGCTCTGAATACTTTGAGGAGATTGTCAGGCAGAATATTGAGAAGATCGAGAAGCAAAAGCCCAAATTCATGATCACTCCCTGTGCAGGCTGTACAAAGGCCTTCCGGGAGCTATACCCGACCGTTTCGTCCTTTGATATCCCGATCTATCATACCACAGAATACCTTCAAAAACTGATCGAAGAAGGCAGGCTTCGTTTCAAGAAACCCATTGGGAAAAGAGTGGCCTACCATGACCCCTGCGACCTCGGGAGGCATCTCAAGGTCTATGAGCCACCGCGGGCGATCCTGAAGGCACTGCCGGGTGTGGAGTTTCTGGAATTTCCGACGAACCGGAACCTTGCGAAGTGCTGTGGAGGCGGAGGAGGGGTGAAGGCCTTTGACATCAATCTGAGCGGCGAGGTCGCAAAAGAACGGATCCTTGAGGCCAGCAGAGTGGGCGCAGAGATCGTCGTCTCCGGTTGCCCTTCCTGTAAGAGCAATCTTCAGGTAGCCGCCGCCAAACTTCGAAAAGAGGGAAAGGCAAAGATCAAGGTGATGGACATCACGGAGCTTGTGGTTCAATCCCTGGAGGAAGGATGAGGAGTTGATGAAAAAAGCCCGGATCTAAGATCTGGGCTTTTTTCTGAGATTGACATACCTACCCGTGTAAAAGAGTTGCGGTTGCCCCCTGGATAATTCCTCTCTGAATCTGCTAACTGTCTGGAAAGATCTTATCCCAGCCTTTGATGAACCCGTAAATAACGAATCCAATAATGGCGCCAAAGATGGCTGCACAAACAACCAGAATAGTATTAGGAGGAATCGTGAACATAGTGCCCTTCCCTTTATCGCTGAGTTATATTACCAAAAAATATAGCAATATCCAATTTATCTGTCAAGAAATGTTTAACATTTTTTAGCTTGACATCCTCCGGCGCCAGTAATACTCTACCCTTACTTCGTGCCGGGCTTAGCCTGCCACCGCCTTAGTCAAATAGGAGGAATGATATGCACTTCATAACTTTTTCAAGAAAGATGGGGACCGGCGGATCAGAGATCGCCAAAAAGGTTTCAGAAAGACTGGGCTACAGGTTCTATGATACGGAGGCCATTGAACAGGCGGCCAGGGAGATGGGCTTTGTCGAAAGTGTCAGGGAGATTGATGAAAAGGCCCCCTCCCTGTTTCAGAGGCTCTTTTCACAGAAACCGGCCATTGCCCTCGACCGAATGAACTCCGTGGTCTACGAGCTGGCTGAGGGAGGTGATGCGGTTTTTCTGGGCAGGGGGAGCCATATCTTATTAAAATCTTTCCAGTGCGCCCTTCAGATCAGAGTGACCGCTTCGCTTGAAAAGCGGATCCAGAACCTGGAGGCAAGGGGATTTCATCGCAATGCGGCGGCGAAGGCGATAGAGCGGAGCGATCACGAGAGAGGGGCCTACATCAAATTTGCTTTTGGGGTGGATTGGGAGACTCCTGAGCTTTACGACATCGTGCTCAATAGGGACAAGTTAAGCGTTGATCTGGCTGTCAATACGGTTTTGAATCTGGCCCGCTCGGATGAAATTAAAGCCTGCTCTGTGGATGCGCTTAGGTCTCTGGAGATCATGAGCCTTAGCAGCAGGGCAGAGGCAGCTCTCATCGAGGCTGGTTTAACCTACGGGCCAATCAATTCCATTTCAGTGACTGTTACGGGACCGGGGCAGGTCCAGTTGAGGGGTTTCGCCGATAGCGCAGCAGGGAAAGCAATGGCTGAGAGGGTTATCAAGGGGCTCAAGGGAGTGGTTTCGATTGATAACCAGATTCAGATACAACCTGCGGACCGTCACGCATAGTCCCATCTTTGCTTACAGGCTTTTGAATTTGATGTCAGGGTTTTTTGCATGGATGAGAGAGAGGACCTGGTGGAGGTCTTTATTTTTTGCCATGCAGAATAGGTAGGCTTTTTCACGTTCCAGCCGAACCCGGACAAAGCCGATGGGAAAGAGAGGACCTTCCACCAGTTCTATTTCTTGAGGGTGAGTCCGGAGTATTCTCCTGAAGCCGGTCAGTTCAATGTTTCCATTCTCCTCGATTCGGATCCTGTAAAATATCCCCAGAGAGAAATACCAGGTCACTGCAAAGATAAATCCAATCATCAGGAGTTGGGTCAAATCCGCCCCTCCGGACTGCCCATATTTCAAACCGAGAAGAAGCACAGAGACGATTGTCCATGCGGACAGAAACGAGTAAAAGAGAATCACATAGATCAAGGGAGCCCGGTAAACGTGGTTCCCCGTCGATTCCGTGGAAGTTTTCGTGTTTAGCTTATGCGCCATTGTGTCGAAAAGGAACGCCCCTCTTTTTGAGGCTGTGTCGCAATTCGCCGCTCGCCCTTCGACGCGCTCAGGACGAACTGCTAAGTAATTGATTTCTAATGTGCCGGGGTTCGTTCGTGGTGAGCCTGTCGAACCATGAACGGACTTGCGACACAGTCTCTTTATGGGGAGGGGCGTTTCGGGCTGGATTCCGGCTGAAGATCTCAACCCCTGTAAAGCAGCTTGGGTGCAATGAGGATGATGTCCTGAAAGGCCATGCAAAGGACCAGACCTATCAACTGGAGCCCGAGGAACGGGGCTGCCCCTCTCCAGATATCTGTCGTCGAGATTTCCGGCGGCGCCACTCCCTTGAGATAGAAGAGGGCGTATCCAAAGGGCGGGGAGAGGAAGGACATCTGCAGGTTGACGGCAAAGAGAACCCCGAACCAGACCGGGTCAAACCCGAGTTTTCGGATGATGGGGCCGAAAATGGGGACACAGAGCATGACAATGCCCACCCAATCGATGAAGCATCCGAGAAAGATCAGGATGAATTGCATAATAAATATGATCACCCAGCGGTCCAACCCGGATCCGATCAGCATATCCGTCACAAATGCACCGCCACCCACCATGACATAGAGGGCGACAAAAACGTTTGCTCCAAACATCGTCCAGAGGACCATTGCAGAGGATTTAAGGGTATTCTCACAGGCTTCAACCACCCCCTTCCATCTCAGTTTGCGCTGGAAAGCAAGAATGACGAAAGCCCCGGCACACCCGACCCCGGCTGCCTCGGTGGGCGCTGCAATGCCGATCAGGATAGTGCCCAGGACAAGGAAGATCAGGATGGCCACAGGGATAATCGGCATGGAGACCTTCATCTTTCCGGCAAAGGAGAGTCGCTCCTCCTTGGGAATGGGCGGCCCCATCCTTGGGTTGTGATAACACCGTATCGAGATATAAAGGATATAGAGGGCGGCAAGGATAAAGCCCGGTATGAAGGCCCCTGCATAAAGCTGGCCGATTGAAACGTTATCAACCATTCCATACACAATGAGCATGACACTCGGCGGGATGAGTATGCCCAGCGTGCCGCCGGCAAGGATGGAGCCCGCAGCCATATATTTATCGTATCTTCTTCTGAGCATCTCCGGGAAGGCGATCACGCCCATGGTCACTTCGCTTGCTCCAATGACGCCTACCATGGCTGCCATCATCGTGCAGGCGGCGACCGAGGCCGTGGCCACGCCGCCTTTAAGCCATCCGAGCCACTGATGGACCATCTCATAGATTTCTGCAATGAGCCCCCCCCGCTCAAGGATGCAAGCCATGAAGATGAAGAGCGGAATGGCAGCCAGCAGATAGTTGACCATGAGGCCAAAGATCCGGGTAGGAACGATGTTCACGGCAGAAGGGCCCTGGAGAAGCGCGGTAAAGACCACACCTACGGTCCCGCAGGCAAAGGCCACAGGCAATCCCATGAGAAGCAGGAAAAGCATGGACCCAAAC
>DATIGG010000118.1:0-6947 GCA_035454825.1 Thermodesulfobacteriota bacterium
CCATTTCCGCGACGGTTGGGTCTGCCCTGGTTTCGGAAACATGTAGTCCACCCATCCCGATCCCTTGGATTCGGCCATCTGGATAAAGTCGTGATGAAATAACTTGCCATTGGCATCTTTCTGACCGGTGGTGTTGGTCCCCTCGCGCGCTGGAAAAGCGGCATTGAGCAATACGTTCGACTTTAAATCATAGACGAACAAGTATGTGTCGCCGCTGAACCATTCGCTGTCCTTCCTTCTGAGCTCGGGGAAGGCTGCTTTCCCTTTACCCTCGATTAGGGCCGCAGCCTTGTTGACGAGCACTTCGATCTGTTTTGCTTTCTCGGACGTCGGGGCTAATTGCTGCGCAACGATAGGATTGACCATTGCCATCATGACAAACGCGGTGCAAACCAAAACTTGCTTGAACATAGTTTCCTCCTTAGACTTACGGGTAAGTTGTGGGATTACCTTACGACCAGGTTAAGCGTTGGGTTGGGAGTTGACTTGTGGACACTGCTAAAATTGTTTCCAGTGTGTTTATGAACTCTGCTCCCAAAACATCTCTTGTTAACAAAGACTTCTTCAACCACCTTTACTCCTCACATCTCACTCTTCCCATGTACGCATCGTCCTCCTTTCCAATACAGGGGACCTCTGATTGAATGGGTAAAAAAGAAACCCTTCCTTGCAGACCCCACGGGAAGCTGTGTCTGCCAAACGTAGTACGCGCTCAAAGCTTTATGGAACTATGGCGGGTTCCCCCCTGTTGGGAGAGAACCACAATGTGGTATGTTTCCGGTTAACCCGATTGTCTGTCTATGTCAATAGGAAAATGAGGTTGTGAAAAGTATCTTTTGCAGGGTGCTGGGTAATGTTTTTATGAGAAAGAGAATCTTTTACATGTGCCTACTTTGTGGTATGATGAGAGAAAAGAGAAAGGCATGCTTTCAATGGAACAAAAGGAGTTTTCAACGGCTCGTCAGTGTCTTGGAAAAACGCAAAGCCAGATCGCACAGTTATTGGGTGTTTCTCTTAAGGCCGTACAAAGCTTTGAACAGGGCTGGAGGAATATCCCAGTCCATGTTGAACGTCAGGTTCTTTTTCTTTTAGCCTCTAAAAAGTCGCCCGCTAGGAAAGAAAGGCCCTGTTGGGTGATACGAAAGTGTCTGATGGAGATCAGGCAAAATTGTCCGGCTTGGGAATTTCAGGTAGGAAATCTTTGCTGGTTTATTAATGGGACGATTTGCCAGGGCCGTAGGCAAGAAAGCTGGCAAAAGAAGATGAAAATATGCCGACAATGTAAGGTATTCCAAACCATGGTGCCCCCTTTAACGGTAACGTTGTAAGCACCAAGTATCCTGGCCCCAACTGGCCGTCAAGAAATGATTTGCTGAGAAAGTGATCGTAATTTCTTCTATCGAGATTTTAGGTGCGATGCCAGCCAAGGTAACCTCATGGCTTTTTATGAAGAAGCCCATTTGAGTCAAGAGACGCCGATCACCGATTTCCGGATGCCTTAGAATTAGAAATTTTATTCATTCCGTTTCTATTTAAAGGAGGCCGAATTTATGGATAACCTCATCCGTATTCTTGATTCATTTTATCCTGGCTGGAGGGAAAGAAAATACGTGGACAGCTTTATTGCTATTGTTAAAGAACGGATCATTCCCACCTATCCATATCTGGGCTCAAGGATAGAAAACAACAAAGCGATCTTTCCCGAGGAGCCGCCGGAACCTTGCCACCTTGTTCGATAAGCCTGGAAGATCAAAGCCGTCCAAAATAGGCGGAATTCTTATGTTTATCCATTGAAATTATTGGGTTTTTGGACAAGTTTTGGATGTCGGTTGTCCTCCCTGGAAGGATATGCTTTGAGCACCAACATCTGTGAATCAAAAACCGTATCCATGGCCTATCCCAGTGGCCAGCGGCCCTCGCGGAACCAGAGTCGGTACTCCTCCATTCGCTCTTGCTGCTCGTTAGGCGACCGGCGGCGGCACGTTCCATGTTCCGGCGTGCCGGGAGCTGCGCCCCATCGCCGCTCCACGCAGTCATTGGGGTTGTAAGCGATTTCGAGCGCTGGCATTCGCTGGTAGATCTCGGCCAGGCTCAACCGCCAGGAGCTGCCGTCCGTGCGGGAGTAGGTGATGAAGCGCTCCCGGATACGTTGGGCATGAAGCCGCTTAACCCGCGCGGCGGCGGCCGTCGCGCCCTCGCCCCGCAGAACGTAGAGCTCAGGATGGCGACGGATGCGCTCGGGCAGGCCGGCCAGCACCTTCATGGCGATCAGCAGTCGCATGTCCCGGGACGGGGTCGAGTAGTCCTCCCAAGGGCCGGTGGTCTCGAAGATGGCCGGGCCGCGCGGCATGGGAACGACTGTTCCCGGGTGGGCACGCATGTACACTTCCCCGTTGTCGACCGAGCGCACGCGGGCCTCGAGTTTCTCCATCAGCGCATCCAGGGTGGTCGCGTAGGCGGCGTCCGGGTCCAGTCCGCGCGGGTTGATGAGCTGCTCAATTCGCGCATAAAAGTCCCCGGGGGCGAGGCCCTCCTGCTCGGTCGAAAAGGGGGGCATGCCGAGGCGGCCATTGAGGGCGTTGTTGGGCGGCGGGCGCCATCCGCCTCTTGAGCCGTCGGAAACCGGGGGACGGTAGGCTTTGAAGCCGGGGCCGGCGCTCGGTGTTGGGGCAAAGAGGAAGTTCCCTTCCCAGAAACGATCGCGGGCGACCGTGTTGTCGGGCTGGGCGTCCACCGCGAGCAGAAGTCCACTGTGATTCTCCGTCTGGGGGACCCACTTGACGATGACCAGGGTATGTCCATAGGGGTCGGCGAAGACGGTACCGGGCCACAGGGCCGAGCGCTCGAGCGGCACCGGATAGTAGTCGGTAGCGTCATCGCGCAGTGCTGTGCGTCCAGTGCCGGAGGTGACCCTGTCCATGATCCTGCGGCTCACCTTCAGGAAGGCGCCGGCAGGAGCGGCGGTGCGGACGAATGTATGATCGATCTCAGGAGGGCCGCAGCGCGGGGGGCTACTGGCACTGCCCCGGCTGCAGGCGCGATAGCTGACGGGCAGGCCGAGCTTCCATGCAAAGTAGGCACGCAGAAAATAAGGCAGGTCGGCGCAATCAGGCTTGGCGGGCAGCTGCCTGTCCTCACCCCTGTTTAGGTAGTCGTAGAGGAAGTTGCGCTGGGGGTCGCGCAGTATGGGCTCCAACGAAGGGGATCTCAAGGATTGCTCGGGCGGGGCATCGAACAGATGCTCGATCCAAGCCGCATAGAGCGCCTGCGTTGATAGATCCCACTCCCCTTTGCCCCGGTTCCCGGCACCCCCGCCGACCTTCACCTCCGCACAGGCTACCACCCGGCCCGCCCGCATCGCCTCGATACGATAGCTACCGGGAGCAGGTGCGAGCAGCACCCCCCGAAGGCTCCAAGGGGGGCCGCCGGCTTTCACGGCAGGCAGCTTGGCCCGGCGGCCCGCGGGGTCCGTGACCAGCAGCTCTTCCAGCTCGCCGCTGGTCGCGACCGACAGGACCTGCAGCTTCTCGCCCGGCCGCGGCACGAGCGGCGCGGTCCAGATGCCGGTCTCGTCCCCCTGGCTGCATGAGGACGTGGTCCATGCCCCGTCGGCGACTGTCGATACGAGCAGCAACACATGTAGGGCGAGCATGAAGTGTGAGACTTTACGTGCAAAGCTCGTGGTGAAATCACCTGGGGGTTGGATTGTGCCTTTGGTAAGTTGCATCACCGATCCGTTCTCGCCGAGCAGGAGCTCGGTCGTCAATAGGAAGGGAAACTGTAAGGGGCAGTCCCTAAATGTAGATAGAGTGAATTATGATTGCCTGACCCGCTCTATTTCTTCCATCGCAGAATCCGGTCATCTCCTCATGTTACTCAACCCATCTTTTCAAACAGTGACACACTACACCTCCTCAAGGAGCGTCTTTACTTTAGCCTCCAGCATATCTCTAATCCTCCGGACTTCGTCTACGGGCTTTCCCTTCGGATCGGGGATTTGCCACTGAATGATCTTTCTTGCCGGAACTGCAGGGCAAGTTTCCTCGCATCCCATCGTGATCAAATAATCCATTTCCATGGGAGGCAAATCATTCAGTCCTTTTGGTCGCCTACCGGAGAGATCGATGCCTTTCTCTTTCATGACTTCAATAGCCAGAGGATTAATATGGGAAGAGGGGCAGGATCCTGCACTGTAAACCTCTAATCTTCCTTTCCCAAAAACTTCAGCAAAGCCTTGTGCCATTTGGCTCCGGGAGGCATTTTGAACACAGACAAAGAGAATCTTCTTGGTTTCTTTACCTCATTGTTGCAAAAAAATCGCCATGACAGACCCAGCGGAAACACTGGAGAAAGCCTTGGAGCGGAACCTCTTGAACGTGGAGCACGACCGCCGATTGACTATGCTGGACCTCACTCTTGGTGAAGTCCTCGGTTACCTATTCAATTCCAATAAAATCCGCATTCCAAGGCGTTGGAAGTGTTCCCGCTGGGTCTGTCCAATGCAACGATGAGGTTTATTCATGTTGTTAGCAAGAACGGTTATCCTAACTTCTCCCAACCGGTTTGACTCCGTAGACTTTAGTGCTTACTACTGAACCTGCGATCTCTGTAACTTTTTTAGTAGGGAGTCCTGATTTTTCAATAATTGACTTCACCATAGGATCATTGAAGATAAATTCGACCGAAAACGGGGTTTCGCCCATTACCTTGACATCTTGAAAACCGGCCGCCTCTATTTTTTGGAGATATTCATCTTTTCTAATTGCCCCGGATACACAGCCGATGTACGCTTCGATGTTTTCCCTTACGAAGCTCGGCAGATCTTGTAATAAGACAATATCGGAGATCATGAGCCTTCCCCCTGGTTTCAAAACCCGGAAAGCTTCTTGAAAGACCTTCCCCTTGTCCGGCGAGAGATTAATCACGCAATTGGATATGATTAAATCGACGGAGTCATTGGCAACGGGAAGCTTTTCGATCTCTCCGAGTCTAAATTCTATGTTTCCGTAATTACCTTTCTTTGCGTTCTCCCTCGCCTTTTCAATCATCTCCGAAGTCATATCCACGCCGATCACTCTTCCATTTTTTCCCACCTTGGCAGCAGCGAGAAAGCAGTCGAATCCCGCACCTGAACCGAGGTCCAGAACTGTCTCGCCTTCCCGGATGGAGGATAGTGCCAAAGGATTACCGCAGCCGAGCCCAAGATTTGCTCCCTCCGGAACTGCTTTAAGCTCTTCATCTGAATATCCTATTTCTTTACTGATGGCCTGAACCAGATCAGGACTACCACAGCACGAAGTTGACGACTCGCAACAGGACGTACCCTGCTTAGCAATCTTACCGTACCTTTCTTTTACGACGTCCTTAATGCCCTTTGATTCCATATGTCCCTCCTTTGTCTAAGTCTCTGATCAATAATTCAATAGTTTTAAGGTGTTCCGGCCATCTCTTTCATCATGGGTCCGAGCACTCCTTTCAACATGTTTCCGAAGTCTTCTGCTTTGATCATTGAAATACAGCAGACTTTTCCGTCCTTTTCCCAGCTAATGAGGGCCAATTTATCCCCGGGTCGGATGTTTGCCTTGTCTCTTATTTCTTTCGGTAGTACCATCTGACCTCGTTCATCGACACTGATTAAGGATTCCACTTTACAACAACTCAAAGCGCCACCAGTTGCATCGAAACAAGATCCTGTTTTAGTAGTTTTTCCCATTCTATCCTCCAAGATCATCATATTAGACTGAATATTCAGCTTTGCCTGATTCCACTGACATTATAAGCTTTAAAAGGTAGGTTGTCAAGGATGTCAATCAAAAATCTTTGAATGAAGCGATTAGATTCTTTTGCCCATTGAAATAGGAAAACAGCATCGATCGGGGAGCAGAAAAGTGAGGGTTAGAGTGGCACTGGTGGATAGTCCGGATGGGGATTTGCCTTTAACATTGTTCGACCCCTCTACTTTGCCGGATGGCACACCACCCTCTCTTAGGATCAAAGGGACAAAGGCCTATTTAGGGAGAAAGTGAGCCTTAATCGGCACTTTACTACTTACAGTCCCAGAAGAATCTTCTTTGCAACCTCTTGAGAGTGAATTTTGATTTCATTTTCTGACATCTCGTCTATCCCAAAAAGGCTTCGGTCAAAATCATAGAGTTTGTCAGCAACAATCACTTCTGGTTCAAGTTCACCAATGACGCTTTTCATCATACGAGAAGAACAGTTGATAAAGCAACCTTCGATGGCGATAACTTTCGGGGCCTTTCTTACTAAATTTCTTTGTCCTGTATCCTTGGTGTAGGCACCACCCAAACAGATACGGACTGTCTTCTCCGGAGCCAGCGAGTGGCATATTAGATTTGCTGCCTGCCTTGCGACCTCACCTCTCAAACATGCCCCTTCGCAAGAAATTATGGCGACCGGTTTCAATGCGTGCTTCCTGGCGTAGCCCTCGCACATCGGACAGACGTTGCCCGTTTTTTCTATGCGCACGGTTTCGTAACCGCCATTTTTTTGCTCTTTCTTTTCGGTTCCACAGGATTTCTCTTCAGTCATGACTTACCTCCTTATGCCTTTTCGAAACTTTTAGCTCTTTTCATTGGGTTTCCTTCATCTTCTCTTACGGCGGCACTATTTCGATAATGGATCATTTTCATCATTAGGGATATGCTTACCTCTTGCGCAACAACCCATCCAGCAATTCATTCCGTGCCTTCTCATCAAGAAGAAGCAGAATATCATCATTGCGATCATGATGATGGGGAATATCCACCAAAAACCAAATCCAAACCATGCGCGTGGAAACATATGGCTCACCTCCTTTCATTCTTAATAGGTAGATATACGTGCGGATTGAATGCTCAGCCGTTTTGTCTGCCCTTTGGTGCTTTCTGTGTTTCTTTTGTCTCCTCAGCCTCTGCTCCGTTGCCATGGCCCATCATTCTCTTCAT
>DATIGG010000119.1:0-2366 GCA_035454825.1 Thermodesulfobacteriota bacterium
TACTTTTCTGAAGATTTTTCTAAAAAATTACAATATGTTATCATGATCATTCCCTTCTTCGCTCCTGCTGACAGCGATCTCAAGTAATAAAAGTATATCCTATAAATTTAGCCAGACATAACATATAAATTAGTATTTTACATTTCATTAAGTTTATAACTATATGAAATTTAACAATAACAATTTTTATAAAATTATAATTTTTTTCTTGACAGGTCATTATTTTTTATGCTACAATTTTTTTAAAATTAGGAAACCAAGAAGGAGTTTTGATGAGCTATATTGTATGTGAAAAGAGAAAAGGAAGCCAAAAGGTCCATGTTGAGGTATGTCAGAAAAAGTGTAAGCTCGTCCAAGAATGTAAGACTTTTAAGGAATTTATGAGTAATCTCGAGAAAAAGGCAGCTTAAAGCCTCCTTGCCTGCAGCAGGCAGGCCTTCATGCCCCTCCTTTAGAAAGGCCGATTCGAAAAAGGAATCGGCCTTTTTTTATCCGATGTCCCCCCATTCATACTGAAGGATGCTCACGAAGCATAGGCTTGCTGTCTCAGATCTCAATATCCTCTCCCCCAAGGTAACAGGGACAAACCCGGCTTTCTTTGCTTCTTCAACCTCTTCTTTTCTCAACCCTCCTTCCGGGCCCACGATGAAGAATATCCGGTTTTCCCTCTCCAATTCTTTCAGTATCTCTTTGAGCTTCTTCCCTCCCTTCTCCCAGAGGATTAACTTCAGGGATTCCACTGGAACGGTTTCCAGAATCTGGGGATAATCTTTGAGAGGATCGATTTTCGGGAGCACCCCTCTCCCACACTGCTTGGAAGCCTCAATAGCAATCTTCTCCCATCGCCTTCGGCGCTCTAATCGCTTCGAATTTTCCAAGAGGGGAACGGAGCGGAAAGACATGAATGGGACAATTCTCTTGACCCCGAGCTCTGTGGCCTTCTGGACCAGATAGTCCATCTTTTCGCCCTTCAGTAAGCTCTGGGCCAAGGTGATTTCAAGAGTCGACTCTTTTTTAGAAGAGAGAATAGTTCGAACCAGGATGGAAACCGAGAAAGGCCCTTCCTCAACGATCGTTCCCTCATACTCCTTTCCTAAGCCATCGAAGATAAAGACCTCATCTCCCTCCCTCAGCCGCAGAACCTTCCGAATATGCCTTACCTCATCCCCTTCGACCCTTAAAATTCCATTCTCGATCTGTGGATGGGGAACGTAAAATCTGGCCATGCTTAAACCTCTCATTCCGCGAATGAGTTGTCATCCTCAACTTTCAGATTCCATCCTGTGGACCAGTGGATGAGATGCTCAATCTGGGTTCATTCTAATAAAGACGAGGCATGCCCATTCACCTTGATGGGCGACTTTTATGAAGCGAAGTGCCTTTGTCTCCAAATAGTGCTGTCGGATTTGGTCTCCCTGTTCTTTCAACAGTCCCGAAAGGATGAGAAGGCCCTGGTCATTAAGATGGCGAAGCAGAGGCATTCCCAGTCTCTTCAGATTCTTAAAATCGATGTTAGCGATGACAATATCGAACCTTTTCTGAATTCTTCCAAGCCCCCCCTTTCTGACTCTGACGATCCCTGAAACTCCATTTTTTTCTACGTTCTCCCTGGCACCTTCAACCGCCACCTGATCAATGTCGATGCCCCAGACCTCCTGAGCACCAAGCTTAGCAGCAACGATGGCCAGAATACCGGAGCCTGTTCCAACATCAAGGACGGTAGCCCCCTTCCTCAGCCGTGTCTCTAAGGCCTCGATGCAGAGCTGTGTGGTGGCGTGGGTACCTGTGCCAAAGGCCATTCCAGGAGTGATCTCTATTGGAATCTGGCCTCTTTTCAGACGGACCCTCTCCCACGGAGGAAAGACGATAAGTCTTGCACCGATCGAGACAGGCTTGAAAAATCTCTTCCAATTCTCTCCCCAATCCTGTTCCGCAATGAGAGTCGTTTCCATTTGATAAGGGATCTTCTGCTGAAAGACATTTTCAAGGGATCTAAGATACCGGGAGAGGGCCTGGAATATAGTCCTCTCTTCTCCATCCTTCAGAAAATAAGCTTTCAGCATCACTCCGTTTGAATTCTCTTCAACCTCTTCAAATCCCAGGGTTCCCTGTTCAATCAAGAAGTTTGAGATTGACTCCTGGAACTCCCGAGGAATGAGGAAATTAAGAACGATCCATTGTCTCATGAGACCCGTAACTTTTCAGTCTTTGGACAGGGACAGGGTAGTCTCCCCTCCGAAACCTTGAAATGCGGACTATTTGAGGGGAAGCAACCATCGGATGCTGCTGAAATGGGCCGTTTTAAGGACATTTACCCCATGGCTCATCGCTTAAATGTGCCGCTTCAAGTTTTCTCCGGAGAGACC
>DATIGG010000120.1:0-9018 GCA_035454825.1 Thermodesulfobacteriota bacterium
GAATGACTGGAGGATTCTCTTTCTCCGGAGTGGCTGCAGAGGTGGGAAGTTTCTGACGGCTCAGGACAGGGAGATCCGGGGCTTTGAGGGGTTGATAGACATACCCGTGATAGATATAGAGGGGGATCACAAGGGAGATGAGAAGAACAGAAAGGAGCAGCACGCGGGCCCTAACCCTTGTCTGAATTCTGGGTCGGAACCGAAGAGACTCCCTGGGCTGCTCCGAGAGGACGGTTTTCATGGGAGGGGCTGAAGCTTTATTCAACTCTTGGTACTTGAGGATGATGTCCTTAGGGTCAATCCCGAGATACCGGGCATAGTTTGTGAGAAACCCCTTGACGTAAAAAGAAGGAGGACAGCGGTCGTATCGATCCTCTTCAATGGCCCTGAGAATAGGTTCCTTAATCCGGGTCGATTGAGAGACTTCTTCGAGGTTTAGGTTTCGTGACTCCCTCTCTTTTTTAAGACATTTCCCCGGTGATTCCATGACACGAAAAACCTTTTCTCTCTTTTCTTTGCCAATTCTCGGAGGCAGATTGAACAAGCAGGATCAGATCGAACAGGCGTGTGTTACTATAAAGCAAATTAAATGCCAACCGGTTTGATTTCTGAAAAAAATAAAACCTATTTAAATTCAAATGGTTATCATATCATACAAACTGTCCATGACGAACGTATAGCCCGAGAACGATGAAAATTGATAATGGAGTGGTAAGTTTCTGTCCAGTCTTCTCAGCCATCATCAGTCAGATGCGGGGCTGAGGGTTGACATTTGGTCTATAGAATGGTACGAGGAAGAAAAGGAGGAAGAAGATGCTTTTTTCAATCCAAGAGGAACTTTTTAATACTTTGCCAGACCTCACGATTGGAGTGGTGGTGGCAAGGGGCGTTGATAATACACATCCCTCGTTATCCATCGAGAGCCTTCTCCTTCAAACCATTGAAAGACTCAAGAATAGCTTTCAAAGGGAAAAAGCGCAGGAGCATCCGAGGATAAAGCCCTGGAGGACGGCCTTTTCAAAACTGGGCATTTCAGGGAGCAAGTTCCCAAGTTCGATCGAATCGATGGCGAAAAGGATTCTTCGTGGCGATCCCTTTCCAAAGATCAATCCGCTTGTAGATCTCTACAACCATATCTCCTTGAAATATTTGGTCCCCATGGGCGGCCATGATCTGGATACCCTTCAGGGAAACATCTCTCTGCGATTTGCAGAGGGCTGGGAGCCCTTTACTCCAATGGGTGGAGGGGAAAGAATTACCGTGCCCAAAGGAGAACTGGTCTATCGGGATGATCAGGAAGTACTGACCCGGAATTGGGTTTGGCGTCAGTGCGAGAAGGATAAGGCGACTGAGAAAACAAGAAACATTTTCATTCCCATCGATGTTTTGGGGGAGGTGGGGCGAGGGGTTGCAGAAGAGATCGTTCAAGAACTTACTGAACAGATTCCGAAATATGTTGGAGGGTCCATTTTTTCAGAGATTCTAAATCGAGAGAGGCTATTTACAGAATTTTAGGGGTGAGATCTGTCGCGGGGGGTTCAGCATGATCCTCATCGAGAGGGCAGAAAGGTGCAAAATAAAAAGGGAAGAGTTCACCTCTTCCCTTTTTAAATTCTTCTCTCTCCTCCAAGGGGAATTTCGTTTTGTTGACAGACGGGGTATTAATATCCCTTCTTCTGAATTTCGGCTAGACCTTCATCGATGGTGAAGACGGCACCACATTTTGGGCATTTAATCTTTGTGTCTTTTGCTACCCCAGCACACCCAAAGGAGAAAACTGCCAAAAGCGCCAATGCCAAGAAGATGCTCACCCACTTCCTCATTACCGATCACCTCCTTTCGTCAGTAGATATAACAACAGCATTTTTTCCAGTGAATTCGATTGTCTGTATTGTATAAAGAAAACAGTTAACAAAAATCCTCTCTATTGTCAAGAAAAAAATGAAACGGATTCTTTTATTCAAAAACCTACTTCTTATTTCTTCTTGGTCGCCGGTTTTTTAGTAGTCTTTTTGGTTCCACAACCTTTTGTCCCGCACGCCATGATCATTCACCTCCTTTGCTGCAAGGGTTAAGTGTAGTTATCCCTTTTAATTTGACATTTGTCAAGAATTTTTTGTGCGATGATCTCCACGGTTTGATTCCTGAAGGCGTGCTCACCTCTTTGAATTTCT
This sequence comes from Thermodesulfobacteriota bacterium, assembly GCA_035454825.1. Taxonomy (GTDB): domain Bacteria; phylum Desulfobacterota; class BSN033; order BSN033; family UBA1163; genus DATIGG01. The sequence continues at coordinate 2,175 of DATIGG010000120.1, forward strand.
CTATGGCGTCAAGGGTTACGACCACCCGTCACCAGTTGAGTTTATTGACCTCAAAATCAAAATGGATTAAATTAAGGGTGTAAGTTCTTGTCATCCAGAGAGGATAGAAGAATGCCATCAAGAATTGTGAACTCCCCGTTTCCAGAGGGGATGCATTATTTTTCAGGCAATGAAGCGGCCGCAGAGGGCGCCCTCGCAGCAGGTTGCAGGTTTTATGCCGGTTACCCCATCACCCCGTCAAGTGAACTGATGGAACGAATGGCAGTTCGACTGAAGGATCTGGGTGGTGTCTTTATCCAGATGGAAGACGAAATCGCCTCTATTTCAGCCGTGATCGGAGCCGCATGGGCAGGGGCAAAGGCGATGACGGCCACGTCAGGCCCTGGATTCAGCCTCATGCAGGAGGCAATTGGCTATGCAGCCTTTACTGAGACGCCCTGCGTCGTTGTCGACGTCCAGAGAGCAGGACCCTGTACAGGACAGGCAACCCGGGTTGGAACCGGCGACCTCATGCAGGCCAAATGGGGTTCCCATGGGGACTACCAGGTAATCGCCCTCTCTCCCTGGTCCGTTCAGGAGATGTACGACCTCACGCTGCGGGCCTGTAATCTCAGTGAACGCTATCGGGTCCCCACGTTTGTCATGGCTGATGAAGCAACAGGCCATCTCAGAGAGACGATCGAGGTCCGGGGACAGGTGGAGGTCTGGGATCGAAAAAAAGAGAAAGGGGGCTCCCCCTTTGGGACCGGGGAAGCGGATAGAGTCCCTCCCATGCCTGCCTTTGGGGAGGGAGAACGGCTTGCAGTCACCGGTTCCACCCACGACGCCTACGGATTTCGAAAGACCGATGACCCAGAGGCGCATGCCGTGCTGGTTGAACGGATCAATCAAAAGATTTTAGGAAACAGGCAGAGCATCATTGAGACGGAATCCTATTTTCTTGACGGCTCGGATATTGTGGTGATTGCCTATGGATTTACAGCCCGAGCGTGTCTCTACGGGGTGAAGCGGGTAAGGAAAGAAGGACTTAAAGTAGGCTTCCTGAGACTCAAAACGATCTGGCCCTTTCCAGAAGAGGCTGTCCGGGAGGCCACGGGTAGGGCAAAAAAAGTCTTTATCCCAGAAATGAATCGCGGACAGGTGGCAGGGGAAGTGAAAAAATACGTTTCATGCGAGCTGATCTCTCTTGGGCAAACGAATGGAGAAGTGATCCGGCCTGAAACGATTGAAGGAGCCTTAAGGAGGATTGGCTGATGGCAAGGGCTTTGGAAAAATATATCCGGCCAGGCGTGAAATCGACCCCGTTCTGTCCGGGGTGTGGCCATGGGATTCTAATGGGCCTTATCTTGAGGGCTATCGATGAATTGAAAATGGACATGAATAGGATGGTCTTTGTTTCCGGCATCGGATGTGCAGCCTGGATACCAAGCCCTCACTATGACGGGGATACCCTGCATACCCTTCATGGAAGGGCCCTTGCTTTCGCCACAGGAGTGAAACTCTTTAACCCCGATCTCTGCGTGATGGTGGTGAGTGGAGACGGCGATCTCTCCTCCATCGGAGGAAACCATCTGATCCATGCCGCAAGGCGAAATATCGATATCAAGGTGATCTGTGCCAATAACATGATTTACGGAATGACCGGCGGCCAGGTTGCTTCGACGACACCCACAGGAGCCAAGACAGCGACCACAGGTGAAGGGAATCCTTATCAGCCCTTTAACCTCTCCCGTTTGGTTGAGGCGGCGGGGGCAAGCTATGTTGCAAAATATTCGGTGACCCAGCCTGTGGCGCTCATCCATTCCATCAAGAAAGCGATTCAACACGTTGGCTTTTCTTTTATCGAAGTTCTTTCTCCTTGCCCCACCCAATACGGAAGGAGGAACCGGATCGATCGACCGGAGGAAATGATTCGGGATCTCATTGGGAAGTGTATTCTGGAGGAAGAGGCAAAGGGACTGACGGAAGAGGAGCGGGCCGAAAAGATCATCACTGGAGAATTCCTATCATGGCAGAAATAACGCAGGTCCGATTGAGTGGTTTTGGGGGACAGGGAGTTGTTCTGGCAGGGGTGCTTTTAGGTGAGGCAGGGGTGATCGACGGAAAGCATGTTGCCGGATCGAATTCGTACGGGGCTCAGGCAAGAGGCTCCGGATGCAAATCAGAGATTGTGTTCTCAAACGGCCCGATCGATTTCCCTCACCTGATTACTGCCGATATCCTGGTCGCAATGTCTCAAGGGGCTTATCAGATGTATTATGGAGATGTCCGGGAAACTTCTGGCCTTATTCTCTATGAGCAGGGGCAGGTGACTCCTAAAGAAGGTTTAAAGCTGAAGCAGATCGGGATCCCTGGTACGGAGCAGGCGCAAAAGAAACTCAAGAATAAACAGGCGGCAAATATCGTCCTTTTAGGGGCCCTGATTGCATCGACCCAAATCGTATCCCTTGAGGCAATGGAAAAAGCGATACAGACCCACGTGAGTGAGCGGTTTCGGAGTCTCAACCTTGAAGCCCTCAAATTAGGTCTGGATCTCGGGAGGCAGGCTGATGGTTGAGGGCAGAACGTATAAACCCGTTATTCAATCCGTCCAGTGTCAGACCTGCAATGTCTGTATCCGCGGCTGTCCTGCCGAGCTTATTCCAGAATATCGGGGGGAAGAAAAGAGTCTCAGGGGCACCCTTTACAGCAGTAAGATTTCATCGGCCTCCTCGAAAGAGAAGGTCCCTTTACCTCCTTGCCAGGAGGCCTGTCCGATCCGTCAAGACACGAGAGGTTATGTCAGCCTAATTGCCAAAGGAAAGTTTAAAGAGGCGCTGGAATTGATCCGGGAGGTAAACCCTTTGCCGGCTGTCTGCGGTTTCATCTGCCACCATCTCTGTGAAGAGGCCTGTCTGAGAGAGGAGGTGGATCAACCCGTTCCAATGCGTCTGCTCAAACGGTTCGTTGCAGAATACGAGCGGGAAGGGAGCCGGCAAAGCCGGAGGCCTAAACAGAAGAAGAAAGAGAAGGTTCTGGTTATTGGCTCCGGTCCAGCAGGTCTTGCCGCAGCAAATGATTTAAGCTTTCTCGGATATGAGGTGACGATCTTTGAAGCTCTCCCGGTCTTAGGGGGGATGCTGGCAGTCGGTATCCCTGAATTTCGATTGCCAAGGGACATCCTCCAGATGGAAATCGATGGGATCCGGGCCCTGGGTGTGGAGATGAAAACCAATCACCGGTTCCTCTTCGATGGAAACGGAAAGTCAATTCGAAGACTGGGTTTCCAGGCAGCATTCCTTTCAGTCGGTGCCCACCGGAGCGCGAAATTGAATATCCCGGGTGAAAAGCAGGAGGGTGTTCTTGCCGGGGTTGAGTTCTTAAGGGATGTCAATCTGGGCAAGGCCGTCAAGATCGGAAAAAAAGTGGCGGTCATCGGTGGGGGAAATGTGGCCCTTGACGTGGCTCGCTCGGCCATCCGTCTGGGTGCGGAGGCCGTGGAGGTCTTTTATCGGAGGACGAAGAAAGAAATGCCCGCGATTCCGGAAGAGGTCGACCAGACGATCCGGGAAGGTATCAAGATCCATTTTCTTGTCTCCCCGGTTACGGTCATTGGAATAAGAGAGAGAGCAACGGGAATAGAACTGATAAGGATGAGACTGGCCGAACCTGACGGGACGGGGAGACCCAGGCCTGTTCCAATTGGAGGATCTGAATTTAAGATAAAAGCGGATACGATTATTTCTGCCATCGGTCAGAGGGTCGATCCGAAAGGGTTGAAGGGTTTTGATACCAATCAAGATGGAACAATCCGGGTTGAGCCTGAGACAGGGGCAACCCGGATGAAGGGTGTCTTTGCGGGCGGAGATGCTGTGACCGGTCCTGGATGGGCCATCGATGCCATCGCCGCCGGAAAGAAAGGAGCAATCTCAATCGATCAGTATCTATCGTAAGAGAATGCGGCATTCGAACCCCCACCCTCACCCTCCCCCTCTGGAGAGGGAGGGGCGGGGTGGGGGGAATTTTGGAGATTGGATGAGATGGTGAAAGAATGTGAAAAGAAACCGGTGAGGCCTTCGAAACGGAAAGCCCTTTCCCTCAAGAAACGGAGGAAGACTTTTTCTCCCGTTGAAATGGGGTTGACCAGGGAAGAGGCGATACAAGAAGCCCAGCGCTGCCTGGGTATGAGAACATGCGAATCCTGCGAGACCTGCAGCCTCCTCTGCCCTGATCTCTGCGTGACACGGAATGAGGAGACCGGAGAAGTTGTCATCGATCTCGATTTTTGCAAAGGCTGTGGCATCTGTGCTGCCGTCTGCCCCAAAGGGGCCATTCAGATGGTTTGGGAGGAGGGAGCGTGACCCGGGAGATGCGCATTGACCTTAATTCTGATGTGGGAGAGAGTTTCGGCGCCTATAGACTCGGTCTCGATGAAGAGGTGATTCCTCACCTCACTTCGGCCAACATCGCCTGTGGATTTCATGCAGGCGATCCGGGTGTCATGAGGAAGACAGTCGCTCTGGCAAAGAAGTCCGGAGTCGAGGCGGGGGCACATCCTGGGTTTCAGGATCTTGTGGGATTTGGCCGGAGAAACATGGATGCTTCCCTGGAAGAGATCCAGGATGATGTGATCTACCAGATGGGTGCGTTGCAGGCCTTTGTCCAAGGTCAAGGATTGAGACTTCAGCACCTAAAACCCCACGGGGCCCTCTATAATATGGCTGCCGCAAACCCAAAGATATGGGAAGCGATTGCCGAGGCGGTGGCTAAGGTCGATCAGGGAATGATACTCGTGGCCCTGGCCTCTTCGAACAGAGATGTTTTGGTTGAGATTGGGAAACGTTACGGTGTCCGTTTTGCTTTTGAAGCCTTCCCGGATCGTGCCTATAAGAACGATGGGTCGTTAGCCCCTCGGAGAGAGAAGGGATCGGTCATTGAAGATCACGAAATCGTAGCCCAGCGCGCATTGAAGATGGCCCTGGAGGGAAAAGTGATTGCCACGGATGGGACTGAGATCCGACTCAAGGCCGACACGCTCTGCGTCCATGGCGATAACCCCGCTGCCGTACACATGGTCAAAAAGATACGTGAGAAGCTCAAGGCTTCCGGTGTAGATGTGACACCCCTAAAAAACTTCATATAAATTCGAAGCACGAAATCCCTGCCTTCGTCCCGCCAAGCGGGGCTGCGCGCAGGCAGGCGAAATTCGAAACAATTTCAAATGACCGAAATTCAAATGTCAAAGAGGAGATAGACTTAGTGCTTCTTTTCATGAATACGGTGGCATTTAGTATTACTCCCATCCCCTTCCTGACCTCCCCCTTGAAGGGAAAGGAACCTATCAATTTCCCTCCCCTTCAGGGGGAGGGGCAGGGTGGGGGTGGGGTTTGAAGGTCAAACCGATAATCCAAACACGACATGGGGCTCTACTCCAAGGTGCAATTCTATTCTATGGGTGACCATGGTCTTCTTCTCGAATTTGGCGATGAGGTCAGCGGGGAGATCAATGAAAAGGTCAGGAGGATGGCCTTGGCCGTTCAATCGGAAGCGATTCAAGGAGTCCTTGAAACCGTCCCCGCTTACCGTTCGTTGCTTGTCCTCTACAATCCTCTCGTTCTCTCTATCATACAGTTAAAGAAGGCACTGGAGTTGGTGGAAGAAAGACTTCCCCAATCTCCTTTTCCTGAGCCGAGATTAACCCGGATTCCAGTGGTCTATGGCGGAAGATACGGTCCGGATGTCGAGTTTGTGGCTGAATATCATCATACGACTCCCGAGGAAATCATTCGTCTGCATTGCAGCAGGCCTTACCTTATCTACATGATTGGTTTTATGCCGGGTTTCCCCTATATGGGAGAACTTCCTGAAGGTCTCGTGACGCCACGTCTAAAGACACCGAGACTTTCAGTTCCCACGGGCTCTGTGGCGATTGCCCAGAAACAGACTGGAATCTATTCGATGGAGAGTCCAGGAGGCTGGCAGATCCTTGGCCGAACCCCTGTAAAGATGTTTGATCCCATGAAGGTCCCGCCCGCGTATCTTCGGATGGGGGACCTGGTCCAGTTCCATCCCATCAGTGAAGAGGAATTTAGCAGATTGAAATTATGAATCAGGTAGCTGTTTTCAAAGTGTTGGAACCTGGAATCCTGACGACCGTCCAGGACCTGGGTCGCTTTGGATTCAGCCGGGTAGGAGTTCCTCCTTCCGGGGCATTGGATTCCTTTTCCCTCAGGGTCGGGAATCTATTGGTGGGTAATGAAGAAGGAGAAGCAGGCATTGAGACGACGGTCATGGGGTTGAAATTAGAAGCTGTGAAGGAGGTCGTCATTGGAATTACAGGTGGAGACCTTTCTCCAACATTGAACGGAGAACCGTTGGAAATGTGGAGGAACCATCTCCTGGTAGAGGAAGATGTCCTTGCCTTTAAGGGCGTTCGAAAAGGTTGCCGTGCTTATCTTACTATTGACGGAGGAATTGAAGTGCCTGAAGTCATGGGCAGTAAATCGACTTTTCTTTCCGGGAAATTCGGAGGCATAGAAGGGCGAGCTTTGAAAAAAGGAGATGTTCTTTATACGGTCGATCTTCCGACCTCCTTAGATAGAATTGGAGTTCATTTCCCAACGGATTGGATTCCCGCCTGTGAGAAGGATGTAACTCTAAGAGTCGTTCCTGGCCCTCAGGATCACCATTTTACAACAATCGGGTTCCAGACCTTTCAATCTTCATCGTATCAAGCCACAGTCAAGAGTGACCGCATGGGAATCCGGCTCGACGGGCCAAAGATTGAGAGGCGATCCGAAGTGGAGGAGTCGATCATTTCAGAGGGCCTGATTCCAGGGGCCATTCAGGTGCCTGGTGACGGGAA
>DATIGG010000121.1:0-2361 GCA_035454825.1 Thermodesulfobacteriota bacterium
AAAGTTCACGCCTGTCCCTTTTCAGAAGGAGAACTTGTGGAATGGTTATCTCGAAGAAACGAACGCCCCATATGGGCTCGCAAAGAAGATGCATTTAACCTTTGGGCAAAGACCCCATTTGAAGAGGGGTTAAGGAAGACAATTGAGTGGTACAGGACAAAGAGGAGAAACAAATAGGCCTATTGGTGAAAGATTCGGGATCAGATCTTCACCCCTAAACTGCGGGCGGTGATTGCGACAAACTTGTGGGAAAGCTGGTACGAAGAAAACGATCCCAAGGGTTCATGCTATAAGCAACAGGGGAGGAGCCATGACAACAAAAGAGAAAGTGATCCGTGCAGTGGGAGATCTTCCCGATGATGCTTCGATCGAAGATGCCATGGAGCGGCTGTTTTTTCTTTATTTGACCCATAGGACGTTGATCAATTTCGCGACGGCCTTATATTCAGGATCTCCTGTTACGACGGTGACGCCGGTTTGAATGGCTTTTGCCACTGCGAAGGCATCGGCGTAGGAGATTGAGTATCGCGCCTTAATTTTGGCTGCTTCCATAATATCTTCATCTGTGACCAAAAGGACTCGAATGGGAAGCAACCGGATTCTCTCCAGTATCTCTTCAGCCAGTTTCAAGCCCGCAATCCGACCCACACGGTAAAACACTTCCCCCAGGTTCATCGTCTGAAGAGAAATCAAACATCTCCCGTCCTCGGCTTCGGAGAGCAATTGATCGACCTTTTCATGACCGGGTTCCTCCTGCAGCCAACAGAGCAAGGGAAAGGCATCAAACAGATAACTTTTCGTCATGCTTTACCTCGGACCGATGTTCCCGGACAAGAGCCCGGGTCATTGAGGGTTTTCCTTTCAGAGAGCCACGCAATTTCTTTCTCATATTCGGCATGGGTTTCACCACCGCACAGTCACCCATTAATTCAACGATGACCGGCCTCTTAGGGATCAGTTTGAGTCTGTCCCTTATCTCTTTGGGAATCACCAGTTGCCCCTTAGAAGACATTCTTACCAATGTCATTGTTCCTGCCTCCGTTAAAAACTTACCTTGTCTAAAGGTCTAACTCTTAAGAGAAGTAAAAACAAGTGTCTGGGGTCAGACTTGTTTATCGACATTCTTTGTCTTTACCCCAGCGTTGCTAAGCCCAAAGCCGTTTCCGTTGCAAGGGATCAGACTCTGTGGTATTCTTATTGCTGTGGAAGAGAGATTTGAGGTATTGAACCGGGATATCGAACGGATAAAAAAGGAGATTGTATCTGTTACTGAAGCAGAGCATAGGATTTTGTTTGCCTATCTCCATGGTTCTTTTGGGAACCTGCCGTTCAGAGATATAGACATCGCAGCCTATTGTACCATACTGGAAGATGACGCGTTCGATTTTGAACTGGAAATGACTTCCAGGATAGAAATCCTCGTAGGTTATCCAGTGGATTTCAAGGTGATTAACTATGCACCCATCGGGTTCCAATTCTCGGTGATCCATGAGGGAGTGTTGCTCTTTGAAAGAGAAAGGGACCTGCGACTCGATTTCTTAGAAGAAACGAGCATGAGATACATGGACTATTCCGGACTTTCCCGATCTTTCTTGATGGAGCTTGTGGAGTGTACAAGGAAGTAAATATTGAAAGAATGAAGACCCTCGAAAAAGATCTTCTTGATACCATCACAGAGATAAGGGCTCTCTTTGACTTCGAAGAGGAGGTCTTTTTCAGTCAGGTCAAAAATGTGTACGCTCTTCGTTATCTTCTGATCGAGGCAGTTGAAGCAATGGCCAATATCTGTAACCATTTGCTCACTCGTGTGACAGGCCAAGTACCCAAGGGTTATCCTGACTGCTTTGAACGATTATCAGAGGCGAGTATTATCACAAAGGAACTTAGCGAGAAACTGAAGCGGGTAGCCAGCCTTAGAAATCTCCTTATTCACAAGTATTGGGAAATAGACGATCACAAGGTTTTCAGGTCTGCGAAAGAAAATGTCGGCGATTTTGAGGAATTCTTAAGACAAGTCAATAAGCTTTTACCCCTTTGAAACCTCTCTTGTCTCCGGGAATCTTCAAGACAGGAATTGCCCGAGGAAAGCAATTCTCATCTATATGTCCGTTTCGTCTCTTCTTGTGTCTCCAACGGGAAAGCGACTCTTCGACTTGATTGACAATGAGACGGAGAATGAGCGATAATGCAAGCGTGCTCTGAGAATCCCATTCAGAAAGGGACGTCTTTGCAGGAATTCCTCCAAAAGCTCATAGACAGGCTGTCCGAAGAGATAAGGATTCTCTATTCGGAGCGGCTGGTTTCGCTTGCAGACTTCGGGTCGGTTGGACGTGGAACCGCTACAGCGGAATCGGATATCGA